>CAZFXX010000240.1:0-2954 GCA_964522985.1 uncultured Desulfobacteraceae bacterium | reverse complement strand
ACAGCCTTGAAAAAGCCTTATTTCAGGGTACCCATTACTTGGTAAAAAAGCGCGGTGTCGGCCTGCAGGCTAAAAGCCATTCGCCTTCGCCTTAGCACGGTTCCGGATTGGGTTCCCAATGGTTGGATTCAGGCGGGACCCCGATGGTAACTTCATGAGCAGCAACGATGCGTTGCGCTCCGTTTCGTCTCAGGGTGATGTTGACCTGATCGTGGGGAACATATTGGAGTGCCCCAGAAGGACACACCTTGACGCAGAGCGGATCGCCCTCACATTGATTGCAGACGTTCGCCCGGCCCAATTTGCGATCCACATAGATGGCCCCGAAAGGGCAGGCGTAGCTGCATGCACTGCAGCCGATGCATTTACTCGCGCTGATGATTCGGGCACCGGTTTCAGGGTCCCGGCTGATGGCTTCTGTCGGGCAAACCAGCTCGCACATGGCCGTTTCACATTGCATACACGTGGACGGCACAAACTCAAGCTGCCCATTGTCCTGGGTTCGGATCACACGAATTCTCGAGCGTTCGGGATTGCACTCTTTCATATTTTTTAGAGAGCAGGCGACCTCACACAGTCTGCAACCGCTGCATTTTTCCGTATCGATAAGAATTACATTACCCATTTTACTCCCCCCGGGGTTGGCCATTATGGTTCACAATTCCCAATTTCTGAAGATCGGAAGCCACGTCATCAAGTTTCAGTGACTGCAACGTATCGATCGCGGGAAGCCCCGTCTGCACGTCCCATTCCATGGCCCGATAGTAGTCGTCTTTCATTTTTTCCAGATCTTCGGTGGTCACTTTGTCATCAGGCCAGGTGCCGGGCATTTGCCGATTGATCAGTTTCTTGGGAAGGGTGTCCTGTTCCCGGGTAAAGCCTTCCCGGGCGGCAAAGGCTCTCTCCTGGGCGCTGATGCGCGCCGCCGCTTCCATCAGATCTTCAATATCCGTCTGGCTGCCGCTGCCGGCAGATAGGGCCTGGGCCTGGAATTCAATACTGATCCCGAGGTTTAAAAAGATGGTGTTCCATTTACACTGCCCCAGTGAATCGCTCACCGTAATCAGTTTCTGCCCCAGGGCCGCCAGTTCGCCCCGGGACTCACAATCGGTCTGCCCGATGATGGGGTCGCCCCCGGCTTTTTCTTTGGCGGCCATGGCTTTGTCGGTAATGTCCTGGGCTGTTTTGGCTTCCCAGCTGTCCGGACTGGCCATTCCGGTCATATGCCCGGCCCCCGAACCGCTTCCCAGATTGTCAAAGGTCCCCATGCGTCCCCGGTATTCATCGGTCCCCCTTGGATTGATCAGTGCTCCGATGGTGCGGGCCCGAAAATTCATCACATTGGTAACGCCCAAAGGAACGCCTTTGAGGTTCAATGGTTCGTCGACGGTTTTACCTATCTTTTTGCCAGCTTCAGCAACATGGCTGGCCAGAGCATCACCAAAGCCTTCCCTTTTTGTAATCTTGTCCAGCAACTGGATCGTTGCATCGCCATTGCCCCACGTCAGATCGAGACCATCGGTATCGGACTTGGTAATCAGCCCCTGCTCGTAAAGTTCCATTGCCCAGGCGATCATTCTCGATACCGATTGCGCGTCGATGCCATTGCGCTGGCACCTGGACACGAACGCGTACCAGGTTTTCATATCATTATTTTTTACCAACCAGGTCGGGGCACCATAGACCGTACAGCTGGCTACCAGCGGTCCGTAACCCTCAAGGTTATAATAATCCATACAACGCACCTGGCAGTTGAAACAGCCGGTACGCCCTTCTCCCTGCCGGTTCTTATGTGCTTCCCAGAAAGGCTTGTGGCCGCCTTTGAACTCCTTTTGTTTGATCCATTCCGTCGCCTCATAATTTCCCAGAACGCTGGCCCAGGACGGTGGATCGTTATCGCCCAAATCCGTGGTCCGGGCCATGTCCAACAAGGGTTTTTGTGCTTCCAGCGCCTCCAGGCAAAGCGCGAGAAAACGATCCGGATCGGCAATAGCGACGCCCTTGGTCCCTCGTACGGCAACGGCCTTGAGGTTTTTCGATCCCATCACGGTGCCCATACCGGTGCGCCCTGCAGCATTGCCGACCGCCGTCTGGATCGAAGCGTAGACGACCTGATTTTCTCCTGCCGGCCCGATACACAGCACCGAGGTTTCCTGGGATCCCAGCTCTTTTCGAATGGCATCCTGTGTCTGCCAGGTGTCCAGTCCCCAAAGGTGGCTGGCATCCCTGATTTCAACGCGATCATTGTAGATGGAGAGATAGACCGGTTTGGGGGCCTTGCCCTTGATAATGAGGCTGTCATAACCGGCATATTTGAATTCCGGCGCCCAATATCCCCCCATGTTGGACATCCCTTGTGTTCCGCTAGCGGGTGACTTGGCGGCGACCTCGACACGGCCGGAACCCGGAACCAGGGTGCCCGTAAATGGCCCGATGCTGAACATCAATACATTCTCGGGAGCCAGCGGGTCGGTTCCCGCTTTGAGCTCCTCATACAGTATGCGGGCATTCAACCCCCGGCCGCCGAGCCACAGATCCTGATAATCGGAAGTAGGTGTTTTCTCAATAGCACCCGAACTGAGATCAATCCGGAGCAACTTTCCTCCTCGCATATAACCCATTTTTCCCTCTGACTTTCAAAAAGTGAAATAATAAAATTTTTACTTTCAGTTTCCCTTGTATCGGCGTTGGCCTGCTGCAGAGTCGTCTGCTTAGTTATTTTTTCACCTTGCTCAGATCAAACATGATCATTTTGATCTCACTGAGCTCGTTGAATATCCAGTCCGATAGCATCCGGCCGACACCGGTTCGCTTCACCCCGCCAAAGGGCGCCATCTCATCCCAGCAGCTCGTCGCCTCATTGATATAGATGCTTCCGGCCTTAATATTTTCCGCCAGGTAATAGGCGTTGGCCAGGCCGCTGGTGAATGCCCCGAATTGAAACCCGAAGCGGG
>CAZFXX010000239.1:0-5096 GCA_964522985.1 uncultured Desulfobacteraceae bacterium | reverse complement strand
TCATTGGTGCCGCGGCTGCAGAAAAGGGGATCGATGTTATATTTTAGGGCTATATGAATTGGGTGGGAATTTTTTGGGTGGGAATTTAAACAGCAGCTGGATAAAATCAAAAACTAACCGGCAGGGGTGGAGAAGTACGGGGTAGATAAGGAAATTTGCAAGGGATAAAATAAAAAGCAGACGATATCACCCGTTTTATTTTTATATTTCAGCGTTTTTTAATCAATGGTCTGCCGGAGCCGGCGGTGGCGCCAACCACCCTTTTGATGATGCCATCTATAATCGTGTATAGTATTTTCATGTTGAGGCTTTTGCATTTTATTGACCACCATGGGCTTGTCATTACACCGATTATTTATAAAATACTGGTACTTATGGTTGTTGGATTCATGGGGGCATCGGCCACTGCGGGTTTATTGATTCTGTATATATATTTTAAGGATAGGATTCGCTTTAAAGGTTGTTACCTTGATATATATCTACGTGGGGATCAAAACAGTTGTTGCCTTAAAAAAACCAGATAAAAGTGCTCCGGGTCGGAGTAGCGGAGGCTCAACCACTTACCGGTGGATGTGGAAATTCGTCGGGAGAACTTGCCGGCTATTTATCGCGGCAAACTTGCAGAACAGTTTGAACATAACGATGAGATTGGGTAAAAAGACCATTTATGGACGGACACTGCTATAATTATGAACGGTCTGCCCGCATGTTTCCTGCTATAAATTTGAAAAGTTAAAAAAAGGCGAATAATACTTTTCATGGGAGCAGGTTGCCGGCTGCCAAAAGTTGCACTACTTAAAATAGAACGTATTGGTTTTTATTTTTAAGTATTTTTGCTGAACCTCAACATTCATTTGGACAGAGTTAAAGCTACCGCACAATGTCTTTCACGGTTTATGATGTAGATTCCGCTTGAGATGATAACCGCCGCACCTGTTATGGTCCCGGTATCCGGCAGATCGTGGAATATCAAAAAGCCCAGAAATGTCGCCCACAGGATTCCGATGTAGTCAAAAGGTGCCAGCAGGGATGCCGGTGCAAGCTCAAAAGCCTTGATCATCAGGTAATGGCCTGATGCCCCGAGAAATCCCAGCCACATCAGTAACAGCCATTGCTGGAGTGTAGGGGGAACCCAGACGAAAAAAACAGCCGCAGTTGAGAGAAAAAGCCCGCCCATGCTGGTGTAAATAAGAGTTGTAAGTGGGTTGTCGGTCCGGCAGAGAATACGGGTTGTGATTTGGGCACTCGCGTAAAAAAAACCTGCGAGCAGTGGCAGCACAGAAACCCATTCAAATACACCCATTCCCGGACGCATGACGATCACTACCCCTGAAAGCCCTATTGCTATTCCACCCCAGCGATACTTGCCTACGGTTTCTTTCAAGACAGGAACAGAGAGTACCGCCACGAACAGGGGGGATGCAAAGGCGATTACCATGCAGTCTGCCAGGGGCATGAACTTTAATGCGCCCCAGAATGCAACCCCTGCACTGAATATCAGGACAGATCGCAGTGTCTGGATTTTCAGTTTTTTGGTATAAATGATATTCTGGGGTGAGCCGTGAAAAAAGAAGATCGTAACAAAAAGAAAGTGGAACAGATAGCGACCCCAGACTACCATCCACAGCGGAAGTTCTCCGGTCAGAAATTTAGCGGATGCATCCAGAAGGGAAAAACAGACCGTCATAATGACCATAAAGCCGATGCCGGCCAGCGGGGGTGAACTTTTTTTTTTAAACATTTAGGCATTCGTCCTTTTGGTATTAAAGTTTACCCGCCATGTCGAATGGGCGTCAGCAGTCATAAACTTCCTTTGGGCTTTGATAACGTTTACGTTTTGAAGGATAAAGGGGTGATCGTAAATGACAGCGGCAATCCCAAAAAAGGCAAGGTTTTCTTAAAGGGCTTGGGAAAAGCAGCGATAAATCCAGATGAGGTAGCTGATCACGAACCCTTACGTTCAAGCCTGGAACATTTTTTCAACCGCCGGTGTATAGGTTCCGTCCTCGCGATAGATGATCAGTGGCGGAGCGATTTGTATCCCGGAACGCCCACCCTTGACACCTTCTATAACCATCAGTTTTGCAGATTTTTTACCGCCGGAATGAATCATGCAAACCCATTTGGGTTCAATGCCGGCACCGCACATTTGGGTTAAGATATCGGAGAGACGTTCAGCTGGATAAACAACGACAAATCGTCCAGCCGTTTTTAGCAATCGCTGGGCCGTTCTCACAACGTCTTCAAGCGTAACATGGATTTCGTGTCTGGCAAGGGCTTTTTGGGAATCCGGATTGATCCTTCCCGACCCGGATTTTCGGTAGGGTGGATTGCTGATCACCAAATCCACAGGCCCGCCCGTGGATTTGGCGGTTAATGTTCTCATATTTTTTTGCAAAATCGTGATGCGGTGCTGCATATGATTTGCCGAGACATTGTCTTTGGCGATGTTTGCAAGTTCCTGCTGTAGTTCAATTCCGTACAGTCTGATATCGGGACACCGGTAGGCCAGCAGCAGCGACACGATGCCGCATCCTGCCCCCAGATCGACGACTCGCTCACCGGGATGGACCGCGGCAAGGCCGGCCAGCAGAACGGCATCAATGGAAAACCGATATCCCAGCCGGCCCTGTTTGATGCTGACCTGGCCGTTATAAAAAGTATCTGTGGTGTAAAGCGACATACCTATTTTCCCCTGGGATCAAACCGGTTTTCAACAATCGGTCCGGAAAAGGATTACCCCAGCCGCATGGTGGCTCCGATGGTTCCTATTTTAAATTTTATCTCCTCGACCAGATCCTGGCCCAGTGCATCGTTGATTTTGGCAATGATATCTTTTTTTAAAAACTGGAGATGGTGTATCCAGGTTGAACTGCTCACCTTGACAATCAATATTTTTCCCTTAAATGCTTCCGGCTGCGCATCGGCGGCAATAGCGGCGCCCACGGCTTCATCCCACAGATCCCACACCTGGATCAGCGCCTGATCCGACTGTCCGCGGCAGGACTGTAACAACCGGGGGAGAATATGCCCGATGGCAACGGGGCGGCCGTGTTTTGTTTTTTTTTGCATAACGTTAAAAATACCGACAGAGTCGACCCTATGTCAAGAAAAACTCTCTTGTATATTCAGGTTATGGTATAACAATTGTAAACTATTTTTTTTCTTTTCGGCGGTTAAAGATAGACTTGCAAGGGGATAGTCGTCTTTTTTACGGGGCCCCGGTTTTGGTTTTTACTTGACTTACAGGGTCTTGTAATTTATAGATAGAACCTTACGGGGAAAACTATGGAAATAAGGGCAGGTGGTAGTCAACAATCGCACCTGCCCCTTTAGCATTTAACATTGAACCCGATAACCTTTCTGCCACCCGCCTGGATTCAAAATGCGAGGGGGCGGGGATAAACAATTAACAATAAATAGGTAACGGAGCTGTCATTATGAGTTGGGACTGGGAAAAACTTAAAGAACAGCAACAAAGCAAAGGCGGGGGCGGGGGTATTCCGCCTCAAATGGATGATATTGTAAATAAATTTAAACAGTTCAAACTACCTGGAGGCCCCATATTGCTGCTGCTTATTGTTGTGGCACTGCTGGCGTCCACTACCTTCTATACGGTTGGTGTCGATGAAGTCGGCGTTGTTCAGCGGTTCGGCAAATATATCCGGACCAGCCAGCCCGGCCTGAATTTCAAATTGCCGGCCGGTGTTGAAAAAGTGACCAAAACTAAGGTCAGAAGGGTCTATAAAGAAGAATTCGGTTTTCGATCTCAAAGCGGCAGCCAGGACCGATTCTCATCGCAAGGCGCAGATGCCAATGTTGCCCTGATGCTCACCGGTGACCTGAATGTTGCCATCGTCCCCTGGATCGTCCAGTATCGGATCAAAGATCCGTATCAATACCTGTTCAAGGTTCGGGATGTCCGAAGGCTCTTAAGGGACATGTCCGAAGCGGCCATGCGGCTGGTTGTCGGCGACCGCAGTATCAACGAGGTCATCAGTAAACGTGAGGAGATCGCGGTTGAGGCCCGGCATGTACTGCAAAAGGAACTGGACATCGCTGAAAGCGGCATCCATATTGTCACCATCGAGATGAAAAAAACCAATGTGCCCGGTCCGGTACAAAACTCTTTTAATGAGGTCAACCAGGCGACTCAGGAAAAAGAGCAGCTCATCTACCAGGCAAAAGAGGATTACAATAAAGCCCTACCGGCTGCCAGGGGAGAGGCCGAAAGAACCATCAGGGCCGCCGAAGGCTATGCCCTGGATCGTGTGAACCGCGCCAAGGGAGATGCGACCCGGTTCACGGCCCTGTATTCCGAATATGCCAAGGCCAAGGATATTACCAAACGGCGCATGTATCTTGAAACGTTGAAAGAACTTTTTCCCAAACTGGGTCAAAAGTATATTGTCGATTCCGATCAGAAAAATCTTTTGCCTTTACTTAATATTGGACAACAGGACGGTGGCAAAAAATGAAATCTAAAAGTATTATTCTAATTATTGCAGTATTAGTGTTGATCTTGGGGTTTACATCGGCTTACACCGTCGATGAAACCGAGCAGGTCGTTGTCACTCAGTTTGGGCGGGTTGTCGGATCTCCAAAACTGGCACCGGGGCTCTATTTTAAACAGCCGTTTATTCAGAACACGACCTATTTTCCTAAAAACCTGCTGGAATGGGACGGGGACCCCGGCCAGATTCCAACCCTGGATAAAACTTATATCTGGGTGGATTCTTTCGCCAGATGGAAAATTGTCGATCCCGTAAAATTTTTTCAGACGGTGAACAATATCACCAGCGGTATGGGACGTCTTAACGACATTATCGATCCTGCGGTACGCAATTTTGTGACTTCCTACCGGCTGATCGAGACCGTCCGAAACTCCAATCGCAAAATGGATACGTTTGAAGTCGGACTGACGACAGACACGGCCGCACAGGAAACAAAGGATGATTTCCCCAGATTCGGAGTCAAAACAGGACGGGAAAAAATCACCGAGGGGATCATGAAACAGGCCCAGCCGAAACTGCAACCCTTCGGCATCGAGATTGTGGACGTTAAAATCAAGCGGATTAATTACGTGGAGCAGGTCC
>CAZFXX010000238.1:0-5146 GCA_964522985.1 uncultured Desulfobacteraceae bacterium | reverse complement strand
ATAGCCAACCGACTGTATCCATGCTGAAAAGAGAAAATCTTAAACAGGCCATTGACTCCATATCCGCCAGGGATTCCGAGATTGGGTATACCCTGAATGAAATGTTTATAACAGGGAGGATAGATGTTGTTTCACACATTATGGATGATACGGCTAAAGATTATTTCGATTTTGTTTTTGACAACGAAAAGGTACCGGTAAAAAAGATTATTTTTTTTAATGAGGGGTCGGTGGCAATTGAGCAGCGGCTATTGATAAAATATGGTGAGATGGCCAGGAAAGAGGAGATTCTGACCACAAAAAAGGTCGTTGATTATCGGCGCGATGCTTTGCTGATCCAAAAGGCCGGACTAAGGCTGCTGGTTATTCATGAAATTGATTACGCCCTTGAGCGATTAAGGAAAAGAGAGGCGATCATTGCCCATCAGCAGGATACCGAAGCTGATGACCGGATTGTTATAAAAACAATTTCTTTCTTAAATCAGATCAAACAAAACACTTTTGAGTCAAAGATAGTTCAAACCGATGATCCGGCTGTTTTATATAAGGGCATTGTTGATACGGATATACCTGCCGCCTTTGTGCAATTTCCTTATTCGCTGGGTGCCTTGATGCAGGTGGCTGAGCTTGACCTTGAATTTTTTCATGTTCGTTTTATTTTAAAATGCCTGGAAAAAGGCCGGCAAACACACCTTTTTGCCTGTGTTGTGGAACAAAGAATCGCCGGACTGGTTTATCTTCAGTTAAAAACCGATTTTTTCTATAAGGGTTTGGAGGTTAAGTATATTGCCACCCAGCGAGAACAGGGGCTTGACGCTGAAGGGCATATGCAGCCACCTTATAAAGGGATCGGCACTTTTTTGATGGCGGGTGTCTGGTTGCTTTGGAAAAACAGGTTTGACCGGGTCAGGGAGATTTCTCTTGATTCAGAGGTCGAGGCTGTTCAATTTTATAAATCAATCGGCTTTCATTCCAGGGGGCTTTGTGAATATGTGCTCGGTGCTCCCTGTGGATATTTATTGAATGCCATTGTGATAATGGCGGACAGAAGCCCTACTATGAATCAAAGAACGATCCGGGAGATCAGTGATCTTATTAAAAAACAGGTAAACTGGCTGCTGAAAAAAAAACACCGAAAAGATCAAAAATCGGATCGTGGACAGATCATTCATTTTTTAAAAGTATGCCTTTTTTCTAAAACACAACCTGAGTTCGCCAAAACGGTTGCTAAAGCGCTTCTTCGGGAAAAAAACAGAATACCGGAAGCGGAAGAATTGATCCGATTCGCGACTGAAAAAGGTCGCGTCAGAATAAAAGACAGTAAATCGCAGGCCATACAGCCCGTGCTTGTCATAAAAGACCCAAGATTCGCCCTGCATCTGGAAAATATTTTTCATCTGGAAAGCCCTAAACGAATTAAAGCGTTTGAAACCGTCTTAAATGATGCCACCCTCAAGGGGAAATGGATAGCCGTAACAGCGCGAATGGCGACCAGGGAAGAACTCACCATGGTGCACACTGTTGAATATGTAGAGCGTGTCGCTCGCAGTGCCGGCAAATCACTTGTGTCTTTTGATCTGGATACCCAGGCTTCCGAGAAAACTTATGAGGTTGCCAGATTGGCGGTTGGTGCCGTTTTCAGTCTTTTGGACGGAATTGTTACAAAAAAGGCAAAATGCGGTTTTGCTTTTATCAGACCACCTGGACATCATGCTGAGCCCGACAAAGCCATGGGATTTTGTATATTTAATAATATTGCACTGGGTGCCCGCTATCTACTGACGCAATACAGTGTTAAAAGAGTGATGATTATTGATATCGATGCCCATCATGGAAATGGTACCCAGACTGCTTTCTATGACACCGATGAAGTTCTTTTTGTTTCCATGCATCAATTTCCCTGCTATCCGGGAACCGGCAATATTGGCGAGGTGGGTGCAGCCAGGGGAGAGGGCTTTACCGTTAATATTCCGGTTGAAAAAGGAATGGGAGACAATGATTTTGTGGGGGTCATCAATTCGATTGTTAAGCCCCTGGCGTATGCGTATCAACCGCAAATGATTTTGGTTTCCTGCGGGTTTGATCTTTATCGGTATGACCGGTTAACCGGAATGAACGGGACCCCCGAAGGATATGCCATGATCACTTTTCTGTTAAAAGAAATTGCAGAAGAAGTATGCGACGGGCGGATTGCTTTTATTCTTGAGGGCGGGTACAGCGTCCAGGGGATTGAAAAGTGTGGCCTGTGTGTCATGCAGGAACTGTGTGATATTCCTGTATTTGACAGGAAAAGACTGGCCCATAAAATCCAGAATGGTTGTTATGATAACCGCTCTTTTATAAAAAAAGTAGTCGATGTCCAGAAAAAATATTGGGAAATTTTAAGGTAACCATGGAAACAGGAACTCAACAACAGCCTTCCTTCCTTCCTTCCTTCCTTCCTTTGTCCACTGGAGCTTTCAATACCCGCCTGATGTCACCTCCCAGTTTACATTTCAGGGGATTCGGCAAAGTCCCTCTCTAAAGCAATAAGATTGATAAATACTACTATATCAAATTGTTGCATATAATATCGGCCTGTTTTTATTTGTGGCATGATTTTTGAAAAATATATTTATAACAATTCCATTATTTTAAAAAAACAGACGCTGACAAAGGGCATTCGGGAAAAATAAATGATGCTGAAAAAAACAGAACCAAACGATATTAATTTGGAGGAACAGCCGAATGATCAGCGCCGGTCTTATTATAAAAGGCTGTTTCGCCGATTTGTGCTGCTGACCTTGCTATGTTCCATGATACCGCTATTGCTGGTAGGGTGGGCCATCAACATCCACTATACCCGGTTCGCCAATTCACGGATGATGGATTCTTTTCAAACCCGCCTGGAGCATCACCGGCAGGTGATCGAACTTTTTCTTAAAGAGCGCCGTTCCATGCTTCAGCTCATTGCCAATTCGCATACCAAGGCGTACCTGAGCCGGGCGGAAAACCTGAACAAAATATTTGAACTGATTAACGCTGAACATGGCGCCATAACAGATCTGGGTGTCATTGATACAAGCGGCAGGCATCTGGCCTATATCGGTCCGTATGATCTGCTGAACAAAGATTATGCCGAAACCCTGTGGTTTAAAAAAGTCATGGCCCAGGATCTTTATATCAGCGACATGTTTATGGGGTTTAGAAAAGCGCCGCATTTTATCATCGCCGTTACCGGTTCGAAAGGCCGGGAAAAATGGATACTGCGGGCCACTATTGATACCGAAGCGTTTCGATCTCTGGTTGAAAATGTGCGGATAGGCAAAACCGGTGAGGTATTTCTGCTCAATGAAAAGGGTGTCTTGCAGACCAGTCCGCGGTTTGAAGGACGGATCATGCAAAAGGCCGCCCTCGAAATGGAACCCGTTCATGCCGATGCAAAAGTTCGTGTATTAACACGCTTTCGGGACAACGGAACCGGGTCCACGCGTCAGGTGGTGGGCCAGATATGGCTGAAGGAACCGAGCTGGTTGCTGGTGGTTAAACAGGATTTTAAAGAAGCCTTTGATGAAGTCAACCATGCCAATTATGCAGTTTTGATTTTTCTTCATCTGAGTGCCCTGACCATTCTTATCGTATCCGTGTTCATAACACGGCATATGATCAACGTTATCCGGAAAAGAGATGTGGCGGCTGATCACCTGAACCGTCAGTTGATGCAGACCAGTAAGCTTGCATCCATCGGGCAGTTGTCTGCCGGGGTGGCCCATGAAATCAATAACCCCCTGGCGATAATACTGACGGAAAGACAGCTTCTCCTCGATACGGCCGGTCAAACACCCCATCCCAACGCGGCTTATAATGAACAGTTCGACGATTCAATGGATCAAATTGATGTGCAGGTGCAGCGCTGCAAACGCATCACCCAGAATCTGCTCAGATTCGCCCGGCGGACCCGATCGGTTATCGAAACAGTGGACATTAACGCCTTTCTGGGCGAAGTTGTGGAACTGATGGAAAGGGAAGCCCGGGCCGGTGGTATCAAATTTTTTTCTGAATTCGAAGATGATATCAGCCCCCTGCTTTCCGATCCTTCCCAGCTTCAACAGGTGTTTTTGAACATGATCACAAATGCCATCGATGCCCACGAAGGCAAGGCTTACGGTAGCGTCAAGATCAGAACCCGGAGCAATGGCCGGCCAGACGGCGTAACAGTTTCCATTGCAGACAGCGGGTGTGGGATCGCAACTGAGAACCTTGAAAAAATATTCGACCCGTTCTTCACCACCAAGCCCGTGGGCAAGGGAACCGGACTGGGGCTGTCCATCTGCTATGCCACCGTCAAGCGACTGGGAGGAGAAATCACCGTTCACAGTCAATTGGATGAAGGAACCGAATTTGATATTTTTCTGCCGTATAAGCCCCCCCGGGAACTGATTCAGGACATTGAAAGTGATCAAGATGAAAAATAAACAACGGGTGCACTATTTTTAAGTGACCATACGAATGCCCAAAGGAGGATAGAGATGATAGGATCCAAAATTTTACTGGTGGATGACGAAGTCGTTTTTACAAAGAATATGTCGAAATTGCTGGCCAACCGGGGGTATGTTGTCACCCCGGTAAACAGCGGTGATGCGGCGATTCAGATTATGGAAGAAAAAGATTTCGATGTGGTGGTGCTGGATCTTAAAATGCCGGGAATGGATGGTCTCACGACCTTAAAAGAGATCAAGAAGCTCGGTCTTTTTACCGAGACCTTGCTGCTTACCGGTCATGGTTCCATTGATTCCGCCCTGGAGGCGATAAAGCTGGGGGCCTATGATTATTTGACCAAACCTTGTGAAATCGATGAACTGGTGGCCAAAATCGAAGGTGCCTGGGAAAAAAAAGACGTAAAGACAAAAAAAGATATGAACCAAAAAATCGATCGCTTGGTGGAATCGCCCGGAGATGTTTTTAAACTTTTTCCCAAAAAAAGAAAGAAAAAGTAAAAAAGATCAGTAACCGTTCACCTGCTCGGGGTTCTTTGTTCAGGAAACGTTTTTTGCCGGTGGTAAGCTCGCAAGTACTGAATGAACCCTGACCTTTGAACCGGGTTTCCGGTATATATCTTTTAACTCAGGCTTCCATCCAATTGTTTTTCTGCTCAACCATTTCTTTT
>CAZFXX010000237.1:0-5151 GCA_964522985.1 uncultured Desulfobacteraceae bacterium | reverse complement strand
CCTGTACCATGAACATCTGGTTTAAGAATTTTCTATTGGGCAGCCCGTAGGAAATGTTGGAAAGTCCACAGGTCGTATGGATACCCTTGAAGGTATCCATGATTTTTTCAATTGAATTTAAAAATTCAACACCGAACGTCTTGTCTACGGAAAGGGGCTGTACCAGCGGATCAACATAAATATTTTCCAGCTTGACATTGTTCTGCAGTAAGCCGTTGATTAGCTTGTCGGCTATGGCCATACGGTCATCCACGGTTTCCGGCATGCCGGCATCGCTCATGCACAGGGCCACCACTTTAAGATCGCTCCCTGCAAGGATCGGCATCAAAACATCATAGCGGGCTTTTTCCAGCGATATCGAATTGATCATGGGGGTTCCCTTGTGGACTGCCAGGGCTGCTTCGATGGCTTTGGGGTCAGGGCTGTCAAGGGCACATACTGCGTCTACCTCTTCCTGCACCGTTTTTACGAGCCATGCGAGATATTCCGGTTCTTTTCCGACGAAGATACCGGCATTCACATCAATGTAATCGGCACCGGCGTCAACTTCATCTCGGGCAATTTTTTTAATTGCCGCTGCATCCTGATTTTCAATGTGCACACCAACAGCCTTGCGGCTGGCATTGATCAGTTCACCAATAATAATCATTGTTTTCTCCTTTTTTATTGCATTTATTTAGTAAATACGGAACTCAGAGCATTACAGTTTTCCATGGGCCATGTCATACTTGATTCTCATTTATATAGGACTTTCATAAATTTCAACATAAAAACGAATTTTCATACTTTTTTTAACCTAAAAAATACAAACTTGCGAAGTAAGCGGCAAAGGACAAAGGCCGGCGTCGGGGGAAAAGAAACCGTTTACTTGCCGTTGTTTTTGTCTTCATCCAGCAGCAGTGATCCGTGATGTCGTTTAAACTGAGTGGATGAATATTTGGCCAGTTTCCATTCGGGTATTCTGCAGGCCGGGCAGGTATCGTGAAACCATTTGTTGCGCAGCCAGCGGGCGGCCCTGCTGTTTCTGGAATTGTTAACCATAAAGGTTTTGTTGCAGTGGGTGGTAATTCTGGCCTGGTCCCCTAATTTTTCAATGGTCCGAATACCGTGCAGCGTGCCGGTGCGAGACGGCCACAGCTTGATTTTGTCTATGAGCCGGAATAGCTCCACTCGTTTGCGATAGTATCTTTTAACCGGTTTTTTTGTTTTTAATTTGTTGCTCATGGCATTTCCTGCACCCGGGTTGAATTCGTATCCATCCAGAAATAAGGGTTTTTGTTCAATATTAAGGCATGCACAGACCTAACCGGAGGCACATGTATGATATGCTGAAGGTTATTTTTGTGCATAACGATGAGACTGGGTAAAAAGACCATTTATGGACGGACACGAATTATATTGCCGCTGCCTTCACAGTCATGCAGGCCACCCCGGTCTGGAGGGGGTCGTGCAGCAGCCGATCGCCGATTTTGGCACAAGCTGCATGGCTGAGCCCAAGAGGCATGCCAGGTGCGGCAATAAAGGTGTCGTTTATTATATTTTTTTCCTTTATAAATCCAGCCGAATTGGTAGCGTCAAACAATATCCGGTGGTTGTCGAGTGCGGATTCAAGAGATTTCTCAATCGCCATCTGCACATTGTACTGCTGGTATATGGTTTTACAGACAGTTATGCTGCGCTGCCGGTTTCGGTCATAAATTGAGACAACGGCCCCGAAATCGAGAAGTGCTGCTGCCGCGTTTTGCCCGACAGGCCCGCAACCGATGACCAGACATTTTTTTCCGCCAAGGCCTCCGGTCATCAGATCCAGGCCGGCGACAAACCCCCGGGCAGTGGCCACAGCATTGTCAATTACCTGATATTTTTCTATATTCAGTGCCACGAAGCGATTGTCATCGGCCAGCATAAGAATATTTGCCTGTTTTTCAAAGGCTTCCGCCATGCCGGCGGCATCCGTATATTCGGTGACAAAGGTATTAAATCCCATATGGGCTATAATCCGGTCTACCGCATCGCCAAAGCCGTTGATCACGCCCTGGCCGCAGGTCATGGGAATGATGCCGATACGGGTCACTGCAATGCGGCGGGCTATGGCTAAAGGGTTGATTTTATGGGCATGGCAGGCAATTTCCAGTAATGTCCTGCCGGTTTGAGCCCGCAGCATGGCATCATACGCTTGAAGCCCCATGCCGATATCAATGACATCCGTACTTTTCAACCGGGTCATTGCTTTTTCCCCTTTATTGCTTCCGGATGGGCATTCATCACACGGTTGATGTCGAATTTTTTGCAGATTTGATTTATCACCCGGTGGCTTTTAGTTAACGCTTTTTCCCGGTTGGATGCGGCCATGATCAGGGTCGCAGCCCAGTTTTTACGTCCGGGGGCATAATTGGTGAGGGCCTCATCGGCTCCAAAAAAATCAGTATACAGGTGCAGCGGTCCGGCCGTGGCCATGATATGTTCACCTAAAATTTCAATTAAACCCGGTGATACCCGGACATGTTCATATACCACCCCCATCTGCCGTACCGGACAAAACGGTGCAACAGTTCCTGAAAGTGTCAGTTCTCCTAGCACCTGCACCATATTCAGACCGGTGGACCAGAAGACAGCACTGGGTGTCTGGCTGGGAAGCCTGGCATCTATTTCCAGCACCTTAAGGGTCTTGTCATGCAATATGACTTCCACATCCATAATTCCCTCAAGGGCCACGGCTTCGGCCAGAGATAGGCCGATGGCGTAAAACTCGGAAACAAGTGCCGCATCAAGAACGGTTGGCGCGATCACCCGGTTGCAGTCATATTCAGGGTCCATCCCCAGATCCGTGACCTGGAAGACGGTATAGTTGCCGGGCCGGCCAGCGACTTCCAAGGAATAGGTGGGGCCTTCTAAAAATTCCTGTACAACCCATTGGCCCGGTGCGGATTCAATATGACGCTTGAGGGCGTCCGGATTTTTAAAGATCTGAATGCCGCTGCTCCCGCTTCCGGAGCTGGGCTTGGCCAGTACCGGAAGTGTACAATCAGGCCAGTAACGCGGCGCCGGGATATTGGATTTTAAAAAAAGTCGATCTGATTTTAACTTGGATGAGGAGATTACATAGGCTTTTTGATCAAAGGCCAGCGGAACGGCAACAGATCGGGCACGCTGGGCAATAGCGTCAAGGGCCGCATCGTTTTCCAGGGCCGGAATAATCAGGTCGGCATTTTTTAATATTCGGTTTAATTCATTTTTCGCGGTTATGTCTGCATTTATGAACGTATCGCACAGGCCGGATGCAGGCACATCCTGCCGCCGGTCAATGGTCATTGTCTTCCAGCCAGCTTTGGCAGCCAGGTAGGCCGCCTCAACGCCCTGAAGTTTTCCGCCGATTATTACGCACAGCATGAGTGATCTTTTCCGGCATATTGACCGATGACGATTTCCCGGCGCTGCCTGATCCAGTCAATGTATTCTTTCTGCAATGCCGGCTGCAGGCCGCTGTCCGTCAGTATCGGCAATACGCCCTCCATGGTTCTTCGGGCATCTTCGATGTCAAGAGAGTTCTGGGCCACACCGGCCAGACCCTGCCCCGGGGGGACCAGTGAGGTCACCACGTTGGCGCCGGCATCCAGTCGCTGTTTTAATCCGGCCAGGCCATCCACATCCAGTGAAGCGGGTATGCACCGGTCAGGGAAAAGCAGGCGCATCACAGCCATGATCATGAACTCCCGCATGGGGTTCGGCGGCAGGGTGCTTTCCATCGGTGTTCCCTGTTGGGGGACAAAATTCATGACCCGTGTCTGGTCCACATCCAGATCACGGATTGCTGTAAATGATTCAGCCACGTCCGCATCACTTTCGCCGATACCGCACAGCAGTCCTTCCTCGGTTAATATGCCGAAGCTGTGGGCCAGATATTTATTATTCAACCGTTTCTCGTAACTCTGGCCGATCCTGAGTTTCTTAAATAAGGGTCGCGAGTGGGTTTCCTGGTAACAGGCATACCAGTCGGCTCCGGCCAGGCTCAGTTTCTCCATCACATGATCCGGAATGACACCCGGGGATATCATGACCGGCAGGCCGGTTTTGGATTTAACGGCGCTTACCAGTTCAGATAGCTCATCAAAGCCCTGTTGACCGCGATGAAAAAAATGGGGATCTTCGCCCATGGTCAGATCGATGAGATGTACGCCGGATTCTGCAAGATGGCAGGCGGCGTCAATGATTTCAGGTTTACTTTTGCGGTATCGCAGGGAATCCGAATTGGAATTTCGATAAAAACAGAATCGGCAGTTGTTGCGGCAGTAAGTGCTGATGTATAAAAACCCGTAAAGAAAAATTTTATTGTCAAAAAAACGCTTGCGCAGGTTTCTTGCGGTTTCAAAAAGAGCGTTGATATCCTCGGGTGCGTTAAGGCCCAGCAGGAATATAATTTCGGTTTTTGATAGAAAACGGTGGTCGTTGACCTTGCTTAAAATCGCTTTTAAATTGATATTATTTGTTTTCATTTTTTTTAAATTTTATCACTGCACTTTTAAAGTCATTGGGAACCGGTATCGGCTTTTCGGTTTTGTTATCGATGACAACCGATACGATATGGCCGGCGTTTAAAAGCCGGTCGGTGATTTTATCAAAAATAAAAAAGGTATTGGTAAAACTGGTATTTCCAAAAGAGCTGACCCTGGTATGAACATGGAGGATATCGCCATAAGCAGCTCCGGCCTTGAACCGGGTCAGGGCTTCGGCATAGTAAATATTCATTCCGTTTTCGACAAACCAGTCGAAAGAACAGCCCACTGCTTTGAAATAGTCAAACAGGGCCATATCAAAATAGGTCAGATAGTTTCCAAAATAAATATGTCCGTTGGCATCGGTATCGGAAAAACGGGGTTCAACCGGAATGAAAAAATCAGGCCGTTTTTCCTTATTTTTTATATTCATAGGTTCGTTCCTGATCCATGCGGTAAATTTTAATCAAAAGAATTCCTCGATGCTTTGCATCGGGGTTAAAAAGATAAAAATTCATTTTGATACCTCGCAGCTTTGCTGCGGGGTAGTTCATTTCGGGCCGCTATATATTCAATCGAATGCCGTCCAGATATGTCAGACTCCGGCCCATTTTGGCCAGGCTTTTTTCGTTTTCGGTAACCATCAAAAGCCGTTCGA
>CAZFXX010000236.1:0-5162 GCA_964522985.1 uncultured Desulfobacteraceae bacterium | reverse complement strand
ACAACGCATTAACATCAATAAGAAAATCAGATTATGTTACGTATAGCAAATACAAGTCGTCACGTAAGCTGATCGGGCCAGATCATTGAATACGGGATGAAGCATGCTCCTACCTGACAGCTTGTTCTTTCGGGAACAACTAATTCCGCCGCGGCTGATGGCGTGGGCACGC
Source organism: uncultured Desulfobacteraceae bacterium (assembly GCA_964522985.1). Taxonomy (GTDB): domain Bacteria; phylum Desulfobacterota; class Desulfobacteria; order Desulfobacterales; family 4572-123; genus 4572-123. The sequence goes on along the minus strand of CAZFXX010000236.1, from coordinate 4,990 downwards.
GCAGGTCCGCCACAAAATCACAAATGGTAAAATCGGTTTCATGGCCGATAGCCGAAACTATCGGGATGGTGCAACCAACTATTTCGCGCGCCAGCGCCTCATCATTAAAGGGAGCTAGATCCTCCAGTGAGCCGCCGCCGCGGGCGACGATTATTACATCGACATTTCCGTAGGCGTGCATGTTGCGCAGAGCCTGAATAATTTCTTTTGAGGCATCGCTTCCCTGAACCTTCACCGGGGCGATCAGAATATCCACTTCCGAAATGTACAAGCCTGACGGGAGCCTTCTGGGCAGGCCTACTTATTCTTCTTATGTAAAATCTGGCTGGACCAACTCATATCACTCCCAAGTCTGGGGCTGGAAAACTCCCGGCAACTGGCAGCGGGGAAGGTACCGGGTTGAGATTTATATAGAAGGCGAAAAAGTCACATCAGGATCATTTGAGATTGTCAGATGAGATTTCAGGAAAATAAAGCATTTGCCACACTATCTTATGGAGCAGAATAATTTAAAAGTTGCAAAGATGGTGAAATCACCGGCAAATTATGAAGAGGCGGTGCGGATGTCAATGAGAAAGATATTACTCCGGCAGCTAAATACCCCACGGTTGTCATTCCCGCGAAGGCGGGAATCCAGAAAGATACTGGATGCCGGATCAAGTCCGGCATGACGGGGTGTGGCTATTTAGTCGCCGGGTTAATAACGATGGCAAAGTGAAAATTTATTTGTACGACTTTAATATTTAATGGAGGAAGTATGAGGTTGATATCAGTTCTATCTAAAGCGATTATTTTTTTATTTTGTATTCTTCTTGTGCTATTTTCAGCCCCAAAATCTTATGCCGAATATTCTAAAAGCCCGAGACAAACAGGAGAAGCAGTCTTAGATGAACTCCTTATGGGATCCAACAGATTTGTTGTCCGTGTAGGAAGCAACGGATGTACGGACAAGGGTTCTTTTAAATTAGATGTAAAAAAGGAAGAAGGTTTATTTCCAAAAGTGCCGCATTATGTTCTCACTATCAGAAGGATAAAACCAGATGAATGTAAGGCGATTGTCGATGATGGAACTTTGATTTTATTTGACATGGAAAAAGACCTGGAGATAAAAGGTAGTTTTACCTATTCGTTAACAAACCGGGTGTTTTCATCATCCAGGGTTCAACTATCGGAAGAATCTTTACGGTCACTTATTGAAAAATGCCTTACTTTTGACATCCCAGAAATTAAAGAAATAAAACCGGAGCCTTATACAACATTTATGATGGAGCACGATTATTTTACCTGTTTGATACCGGCCAGTTGGAAGTTGAAAAGGGATAAAGAAGGGAGTGAAAAGGCCGGTATTTTTGAGATCAAATTAACAAAGCCGGATAAGGCAAAACCGGAAGATGGCGAAAGGTATTTCTTTCCTGATCCCTTTATTTATGTAGGATATTTCACAAAAAATAACAATCAAAACAAAACTTATGAAAGCTTTATAATAGATTATGAGAAGCTGGTCCAAAAAAGGCAGGGTAGTGACAAAGCCCGATACGAAAAACCAAAGAGCATAAGATTTAATGGTAAAGAGGCGCAAGAGCATGTTTATGAGGTGTATCAGGCTAAACCGAGAGGTCCGTTATTTACAACAGAGTATTGGCTGAAGGCAAAATTTATTATTGTCAAGGCAAAGGATGGTTTTTATGTACTGGCCTATAAAAGCCCCAAGGAGTTTTATGACAATTATCTTGCTATTTTTGAAGAGATAGTAAAGTCGTTTAAATCGATAGATTGAATAATTGTAATGCCGGTAACGTTATGAAAATAGTTGTTTCGAAAGGAGCTGTGTAAAATGAAAAGATTGTCTATTGTTTTCATTACTTTGATATGTTTGTTCATCTCTTCATCTAGTTTGTTCGCGAGCAGCGAGCTGTTTCCGGTTCAGGACGCAAACAAAAAGTGGGGATATATTAATTCAACCGGGAAGGTAGTCATCGCAATTACATATGATGACGCCAAGGGTTTTTCGGAAGGCCTTGCCGCAGTTAAAAAAGGCAATCTATGGACGTACATTACCACGACCGGCAAGAAAATCATTGATTTTGCTTTTAGAGATCCAAGTAATTTTTCAGAGGGTCTTGCAGCCGTGAGAGAGAAAGATATCTACATGGGTTATATCGACAGAACAGGTAAATATGTGATAGAGCCAAAATATGAATATGCGTACGCTTTTTCCGAAGGGCTGGCCGCGGTTAGGGAATATTCCGGATTGAAGTGGGGTTATATCAACAAAACAGGGAGTTATGTTGTTGCTCCACAGTTTAAAATGACCGCAGCAAGGCCATTTAAAGAAGGACGGGCGGCCGTTCAGATAGACAATAGATGGGGGTATATTGATCCAAAAGGTAGTATTATTGTTGAACCGCAGTTTCATGTCGCATTGGATTTTTCCGAAGGGCTGGCCATGGTACAAAAAGTTAGCTACAGCTATGACCAAAGCGGTTCAGCGTCGGTAACGGGTGGAATTTGCGGATATATTAACAAAATGGGTCAATATGTTATTAAACCATCTTTCTCTTTTGCATTGGGCTTTTCCGAAGGCCTCGCCGCGGTTGAAACCGGAGAAAAATGGGGATACATCAATAAAAACGGGGAAATGGTTATCAGTCCAAAGTTCGATGGCGGCCGGGGTTTTTCTGAAGGCCTTGCGGTAGTTTATATCACAGATAAGAAAACATACGAAATGTATTTCGGTTACATAGATAAAAGCGGTAATTATATAGTAAAACCGGTCAACTATTTCAACGCGTTCGATTTTTCAAACGGGCTGGCGTTGGTTATAAACGAAAACAACCAGAAAATGTATATTAATAATAAAGGCAAAATTGTATGGAAACCTAAGAAAGTATAGAATACAACAGAGTTTAAGTTTTTTGAGCCTGGAAGCAGCTTGGCACCGGAGGGGGGCAAGCCCAATTCTGCACCATGGGGCCCCTGTTTTAAACTTAATGTAGTGAACGGGAACAGATAGATGCCCTGTTAAAGGAGGATGAAAGGATGATCGGTTTATCGGAACTCATTGTTTTACTGGTGGTATTCCACTTTATTCTGTGGCTTATCGCAACGATACGTATCCTGAAGAGCAAATTTATGGGCCACTACAAAATAATCTGGCTCCTGCTCGTATTGGTTGTCCCCGTGATCGGGCCGATAGCCTATTTTGCCATAGGGAAAAAGCAGAAGGTAAGGGTTGGGGAAGGCGTGTAATTGATGGTTCTGTCTGTCTGCTAAACTGGAAAAGGCCGGAAAATTGCGGATGAAGGGCTCGCGAGTTTTGCAAGGGCATTCCAATCTGCGGATTCGAGGACCACTCTGATATGTATTTATATGGCTGTGCGCGGTTTTTCTGGTGCTTGGCATTGGTGTGCGGGCCTATTTCCCTTTTGCATCAAGGCATAAATTAGAAAAGACAAAATAAAAGAGAATAACACCATGACGCAAAAAGTGTACACAAAACCTCCCAAGACAATATTTGTGATGCACCTGTTCATACTCCCGCTGTTTATAATAATAATGTATGCATGTCCAGCATATGGAGACAAAGGCCGGATTCTTACATATGCTACAGACGCAGATGTTCGCGAGACTTCCCAAAAGGCAATCATCCTTCACAATTTTGAGGAAGAGGTGCTGATTCTGGGGACAGACCTTCAGGCAGACAGGGCGACCACCATCTTGGAGTTTATCCCCTTTCCTTCGAAGCCGATTGTTACCCTTGCAGAAGGCGAACCGTTCCAGCGGGTCTCCGAATTGATTGGGAAGCATAAACTGGTCTTTATTCATTATATACCTTCGAAGGGAAGCGGCGGAATGTCATCCGAGACTCCGGTTGAGATTGTACACAGTGCCAGATTGGGGGCACATGATGTAACCGTTATCAGGGTCGATGATATTACGGGATTCAGCAAGTGGGTTAAGACGTTTCTTGGGAGCAAAGGGCTGTCGCCAAGCGGCGACTACCATAATGTGGAGGCGGTGGCATCTGATTATGTAAAAAGAGGCATAAATTATTTCGTTTTTGATCTTGTAGATTTAAAGCCGGGGGCACAGTCAGTGAAACCGCTGGTATACAGGTTCAAAAGCAAGCTTATGTATTATCCCCTCAAGACATCTAATACCTTCGGCGGCTCCGGCGGGATCGACCTGATTATTATCGCGCCAGGAACATTGTGCGATCCATCCTATAATAAAGCCCTCTATAGCAGGAAAAAAGGATTTTCTGACCGTAACCTCTGCATAAATCCACTCAGCACGAAAAATCCAGCTGCCGTTCGGGCGAGCACATCGGCAGAGATTTCCATTGCGGAGGCGGAGTCTATTTATGCTCCTGCCGGGAAATTCTTTCCTGAAAAGGAATCCATTTTCATGCAGCTCATCAGCTATTACGGAGAATACAATTTCGGTGATGATCTCCTCATCGATATCTTACCGGCACCACCGAGGGCTATGATTCATGAGATAGATGTCTATGTGGAGCCCGGTGAGCTCAGCCGAAGTGATGAGGAGTTTTTTAGATCGAACCTGCGTTTCAATAAGAAACAGGCAACCCTGTCGGCCATAGAAATGGAGATAGAACGGTTTGAGCAGAAACTCAAGGCCGCAAAGGAAGGGCCGGGTGATCCTCAAAACATTCCTGATTTTGAGAAGCGCATCGAAAAACTCCGTACCGAACGTGAAAGTTTAAACAATAATCGCTATACAACTCTCGATTACTCTTTGCCGGAGGGAAAGACCGTTCGGGTTAAGGTTACGCACCAATACGCACAGGGTGCGCTCCTTGAGCTTGTGGATATGACGCGCTCCGGTCCTTTCTACCATGTGGCAGGAATAAAGGGAGATGATTACAAATCCCTAAAACCAAATGAGACGTATCGGGTGTGGATAGATCCGGTATATCCGAGGGATTACCCGTTTGCGAGTTATTATGTCTATATTGAAAATTTTAAAT
>CAZFXX010000235.1:0-5168 GCA_964522985.1 uncultured Desulfobacteraceae bacterium | reverse complement strand
CCTTCGGGTTATGAGCCCGACGAGCTACCAGACTGCTCCACCCCGCATCAATTAAAAAATTAAATATATCCCTTTCCGGAAAATATGTCAACTGTTTTTTAAATTTATTTTATCAGAGATTCAATCTTTTTTTTCATTCGGCAGATGGCGGCCTTGTCGGGTTTTTCCGTCTGATACTTAAAAAGCAACAGCTTGTTGCGACCAGTGTGCCCGGATAGAATTCCAAGGGCTGATTTGGGTACTTTCAGGCATTTGGCCAGATATTTAATGCATAGACGGTTGGCGGCATTATCTACCGGCGGGGCGGTCAATCGGATCTTAAGTGCGTCGCCATGGAGTCCTGCAATCATGTTTTTTGACGATTTGGGCTGTACAAATACTTTGAAGCTGATACCCTCGGGCCGTTGGTTAATCTGCAGCATGATATTTTGTGGTAACCGATGATTTGTAAAAAAATTAATTATTGATGGAACCGGCGCTTAATGATTCTTTTTTATGGTATTGATAATGCGGCTGGATGAGATTTGGTCATCAATGGGAATCATCTCAACTCGTCCACCGAATTTTTCAACCAGTTGATGCCCGGCAACTTCGTCTGAGGCGTAATTACTCCCTTTGGTCAGAATATCCGGACGAATCAACTCGATAAGACGATTTAATTCATCAGAAGAAAACACCACCACATGATCGACGCTGTCCAGGGCACACAATATTTGAATACGCTGACGGGCATTGATAACGGGCCGGCCTTCACCCTTGAGGGCGTGGACGGATTTATCATCGTCGATGGCAGCGATCAGTACATCGCCAAATTGTCGGGAGGCGGAAAATAACTTTATATGACCGGCATGCAGAAGGTCAAAGCAGCCATTGGTCAGGACGATTTTCTGTGTTTTTTCCCGGATTCCGGCGATGAGTGGTTCCAGTTTATCCAGTGGTACGAATTTGGATGGCTCGCTGTCGTTCTCCAACCCCAGTGCTTTAGCTAGTTCTTTTTGGGATATTATAGCGGTGCCCAGCTTGCCTACCACCAGGCCTGCCGCAGCATTGGCAATATCGGCACTTTTCTTGAATGATAAACCTGATGCAACGGCAAGACCAAAGGTCGATAGCACCGTATCACCGGCCCCTGAAATATCAAAAATCTGCCGGGCTTTTGATTTAATATGATATGGAGGTCTATTTTTTTCAAACAGAACCATGCCGTCCGGGCCGCATGTGATCAGGAGTCTGTCGATGTTTACCGTTGCCATAATTTTTTCGGCAGCCCGAAGAAGGCCGGTGTTGTCGGTTATTTCAACACCGGCTGCAAGTTCGGCTTCTTTCCGGTTCGGTGTGATCAGGGTTACGCCTGTGTATTTCGTAAAGTCAAGCCCCTTTGGATCGGCGATCACGCAGCGGTTATGTTTTTGGGCCGCTTCAACGATTTTTGCGATCAGCCCTCGTGTAACCACACCTTTGCCGTAGTCGGAAATGAGGACGACATCCACTTTGGGAATCTGATCGATGATGGCTTTTGTCATTTCGGCAAAATTATTGCTGGAAATTTCTTTCCGGGTTTCACGATCGATTCTGAGGACATGCTGGTGAGCCGCTATAATTCTGGTTTTGCGTGTAGTGGGACGATCCGGTTCCTGAATGATTCCAGTTGTATTGACGCCAAGGGCATTGAATTTTTCCAGCAGCAGACGGCCGTTACTGCCGGTGCCGATGATGCCGGCCACCGATACCCGGGCCCCCATGGCCGCAAGATTGTTGACCACGTTACCGGAACCGCCCAGGGTAAATTCTTCCCTGTTTACCGCTACAACCTGCACCGGCGCTTCCGGTGATATCCGGTTCACATCACCCCACAGGTATTCATCCATCATCAGATCGCCCACGACCAGTACCCTGCATCGGTCAAAGGTTGAAATATTCAATTCCATTATCGGCATCCCTCATGATAAATCAAAAGTAGTGTACACTTTGTTGCTTTTAATTAAGCCTCGGTAACTGTTGCCAGGCCCGGGAAGGGCTGGCCATGGCCGACAGGCGATAAGTTTTTTTTATTGTCTGCGGTCCCTTTGGTGTTTTTTTTTAGGTGAAACAGTTTTTTTAAGAAATGCGGCGGGCGCACCACCCGTCCGGTAAGGTCGAGGCAGGCATGGTCGGCAATGACCATATTGTCCGTATCGCCGTAGATCACGCGGTAGCTTGTCTGATGGGGCAACATATTTTTGTTTTATCCGTTCACAGGCTTATGTATTGTTTTTCAATATTTTTTCAATCAGGCTTTTCAGCGCCTCATAAGAGTAGACCGCCGGCAGTCCCGAAAATTCATTTTTCACATTTTCGGGTGGACTGAAAAGGATGCCGGTATCTGCCTCGTGGAGCATGTTCACGTCATTATAGGAATCCCCCATGGCAATGATTTTGTAACAGAGTTTTTTCAGTCCGATGACGGCATTCCGTTTGGCATCCACCTGGCGCAGATTATATCCCGTAATCATGCCGTCATGTCCAATGAACAGGGTATGACAGAATAATGTGGGCCATCCCAGTTTTTCCATCATCGGCCCGATAAACTGCTCAAACGTATCGGATACAATGATTATCTGGGTATTTTTCCTGAGCCAGTTTAAAAAATCAAGGGCCCCGTCCAGCGGTTCCATGGTGGCGATCACCGATTGGATATCATGGATGGTGAGATTGTTTTCTTCTAAAATGGCCAGGCGTTTTTTCATCAGGACATCGTAATCGGAAATATCCCTTGTGGTCAGCCGCAGTTCTTTAATACCGGTTTTTTCGGCAACATTGATCCATATCTCGGGAATAAATACACCCTCAAGATCCGAACAGACAATATACATAAAACCTCATTTCAATACAGTCGTAAAATTAAAAAAAGTCGTTAATAAATTCATCACCCAAAACCTATGACCCATCTTAATGCGTCAGGTTGTTGTCCTCAATGCGGATTACCATCGGCCGATCGCTGATAACGTCAAATCCGCTTAGCTTGTCCAGTGCTTTCATGACATTGGCTTCACGGGCCAGGTGTGTGAGCATGATAAGGGGTACCGGGCCCTTTGCCTTTCGTCCTTTTTGAATGACCGATTTAAGGCTTATGTCGTGATCCCCGAGAACACCTGAAATTTTTGACAGGACACCGGGACGGTCCTGGGCTGAAAATCTGAAGTAATAATGGGTTTCAAGATCGGCAATGGGCATGACCGGAATGGATTTGATTTTGTCCGGCTGAAAGGACAGACCCGGGATCCTTCCGATATCGCCGCTGATGATATTGCGGGCGATATCCACCACGTCGCTGACAACGGCGCTGGCCGTGGGCATCATTCCCGCTCCATGCCCGTAAAGCATCATATCGCCGACTGCATCACCGGTCACTGTGACGGCGTTAAGGCTTCCTTCAACATTGGCGATAAGGTTATTCAAGGGGATCATGGTTGGATGAATCCGGGCTTCAAAAGAGTTTTCCTTTTTTTTGCTGATGGCCAGCAGTTTGATACGGTAGCCGAATTGTTCGGCAAACGTGATGTCCAGCGGTGTGATTCTTGAAATCCCTTCCACATAAATATCTTCCAGATTAATGGTCGTACCGTAGGCCAGCGCGCCTATAATGGCAAGTTTGTGGGCGGTGTCGAACCCTTCCACATCGAGTGTCGGGTCGGCTTCGGCAAACCCTTTGGCCTTAGCCTCGGCCAGAGCCTGTTCAAAAGTGCTGTGGTCTTGTGTGATTTTAGATAAAATATAGTTGCAGGTGCCATTTAATATACCGGTCATGGAGTGAATATTATTACTGACCAGGGACTCTCGCAGGGATTTGATGATGGGCATGCAGCCTCCCACACTGGCTTCATAACCCAGGTCCAGGTTCTTCTGCATGGCATATTTAAATATTTGATTCCCATGCGCCGCCAAAAGGGCTTTGTTGGCGGTTACCACATGTTTGCCCTTGTTCATGGCATCAATGATAAATTCTCTGGCTATTGCGGTCCCGCCGATCATTTCGACAATAATGTCGATATTCGGGTCATTGATGACGGCCCTGGCATCTGTGGTCAGGACCCCTTTTTTGAACGTTATTCCCCGGTCTGTTTCAAGGTCGATGTCGGCGGCATGTTTGAGTATAATTTCCATGCCGGCCCTGGAACTGATGAGCTCTTTTTTTTCGACCAGAAGTTTTGCAACCCCGGTACCCACCGTACCGCAGCCTAAAAGGCCTACCTGTATTTTTTTCATATCCTGCCCTTCATTTAAAATTCATCTGCCGGGAAATGGACACTACCAAACATAATTGTCGTTTTATGCAACACAGAATGTACATCCACAGAATGCACATCCAGAGACCAACCGATGGGATAATTTATGGTTACTTCGGCCCCAAAACAGTTGACTATTTTTTTTTAGTTCTGAAAAAATACAGGCTGCATGGCAAATTGATTATTTACAATACAACTTGCTGGATGTCAAAAAAATTGTTTTGACTTTTGGCCTGAAGCAGTCTATTTTTTATTAATTTTAAGGTATAATTATTATTGAATATGGGGAATGGAAAAAATGACCGAGTCATTGACCTATGCAGATGCGGGCGTTGATATTGAAAAGGCCAACGCCCTTGTAGATAACATAAAAGCAATTGCCAAAGGGACTCATCGAAGGGGTGTGATGGGTGAAATCGGCGGTTTCGGCGGCCTTTTTTCCCTTAATACGGATAACTATGAAAACCCGGTGCTGGTCAGTTCAACAGATGGCGTGGGAACCAAGCTCAAGATTGCGTTTATGATGGATAAACATGACACCATCGGTATCGATTTGGTGGCAATGTGTGTGAATGACGTTGTCGTGCAGGGAGCCAAACCTTTGTTTTTTTTGGACTATATTTCCATGGGAAGGTTAAGCAGCAAAGTCGCCAGTGACATCATAGGCGGAATCGGTGAGGGATGCAAGCAGGCTGGCTGCGCTCTTATTGGCGGTGAAACAGCTGAAATGCCGGGGCTTTACCAGGGGGGTGAGTATGACCTGGCCGGGTTTACGGTGGGGCTCGTGGACAATGATAAGATTGTCGACGGTTCCGAGATCAGCGTGGGCCATAAACTGGTGGGTATCGAATCCAGTGGGCTGCACAGTAACGGGTATTCCCTGGTGCGCAAAATTTGTTTTGA
>CAZFXX010000234.1:0-5173 GCA_964522985.1 uncultured Desulfobacteraceae bacterium | reverse complement strand
ATAGAGAAGGCATCATGAAAAATTATTTTGAGAAACCGGATGTGGGTAATTTGATTATCAGGAATATTGCCAAAATTGTTAGTGGGGATATTGATCGAGGCATCATTGAAGGAGCGGACACGATAATCATCAGAGATGGTTTGATATCTGAAATCGGCAGAGAGAGTGAAGTCAATCGGGAAGGGATTCTTACCACAGTTGATGCCAATCAGCAGATCGCAATCCCGGGTCTGATTGATGCCCATCTGCACAATACTCTTGGCGACTACGCTCCTCAGCGAGGAGCTGTGGGATGTTACACCGATGCCCTGCTCTATGGAACAACAACCATGATATCTGAAGGGGAACAAGGACCCGGTTACCCGAGATTTTATAACGATGCTATCGGGGTAAAAGCCACCGCTATCATGGCGAAACGAGTTTTTGATAATTTCAGACCCGGCGGGGCTCTTAAAATGCACGGCGGCGCGCTTGTGCTGATTGAAGGATTCACCGAAAACGATTTTAAAGAGTTGCACGAAGCCGGGGTCTGGCTGATCGCGGAGATTGGCGGCGGTGGTCTGGCGGATCCGGTAAAAGTTATTCCAATGGTGAAATGGGCCAGAAAATATAACTTTTTTGTCTCATGTCACTTGGCCCCGCCATCTATTCCAGGATCAACGTGGGTAACATCTCAAGATATTCTGGATATTAAACCCGATAAGATCGCGCATTCCAACGGCGGTTCCACCGGGGTTTCCTTTGATCATATCGAAAGACTGATTAAGGAAAGTGATGCGGCTATGGAGCTGGTAGTGAATGGCAATGTTGTTAATTTTAATAAAATTCTTCAAATTCTCAAAGGACGCAACGAGCTGAACCGGGTTGTTTTAGGCAGTGACGCCCCCACGGGACAGTCAGCTCTTCAGGCGGCGATAAACCTGGCCATATTGAAAGTAGCTGCACTCAATGGGATACCCGCGGAAAAGGCTATTGCTATGGGCACGGGGAACACGGCTGATCTGTATAAATTAAACACCGGTAAGATTGAAGTCGGTCGTGAAGCGGATATCGCGATTATTGATGCTCCGCCTAATTCAGTGGGGAAGGATGCCTTAGAAGCCATTGAAATGGGTGATCCTTTCGGTGCCTCACTGGTAATTGTAGATGGCGAAATCGCTGGATTCAGGGGAAAAGATTCTCGCCCGACCGCACATTACTGCTTTATCAATGGGGCCGAGGCCCGTCTCCAGGCCTTAAATGAGCATCTTTTCTTTCCCCCCACACCCGCTAAGCATAGATAAAATCCGTTCCCCGCGGAGAAAAATTCGATTTAGAGGAAAGAATATGGCGAGTTCTTTGGGATTTTATTTCAATCACTGTCTCAATCAGCTCAGCGGGGGAGACTGCTTTATCCCCAATCTCGGTTGGTGATCCCTCTGTGCCTGCTATAATTATGGCGGCTGGAAATATTGTGGTCCCGGCAAAAAAATACCCACCTAGTTTGTTATAACATTATCATTGAGTGAAGGGATACTGAGAGAAGAAGTATTAATGACTATCCGGATAACTCCCTGGAATTATAAATATCTGTTTTATTCACCGATAGAGTAATTTGATTATGATGGACGAGCAATCCAGATCAGTTATTTTGCGCTGCGAAAAGATTAGCAAATCTTTCCAGTGGGTAAAGGCTAATCAAGGAATTGACCTTGAAGTTTATCGGGGAGAAATCCATACGATTTTAGGAGAGAACGGCGCCGGCAAATCCACTTTAATGAATATCATTTATGGCATCCATCAACCCGATTCCGGACATATTATCTACCGGGGGGAAATAGCTGATATTAAATGTCCCCAAGATGCCATAAACCTGGGAATCGGAATGATCCATCAGCACTTTACCCTGGTTCCGACTTTAAGCGTGTTGGAAAATGTTATTCTGGGAAAAACCCCGACTCACGGATTATTTGTGGATTATAAGAAGGCCAAACGAATCGTTAGTGAACTATCCAAAAGTTATGGACTTCAGATAGATGTTGACAGCCTGGTCGGTGATTTACCCATCGGAATACAGCAAAAGGTTGAAATTCTTAAAGCCCTTTATCGAGGAGCCGATACTTTAATCATGGACGAACCTACCGCGGTGTTGACGCCTCAAGAGACCGAGAAACTCTTTTTGTCTATACGGGAAATGATTAAATTGGGTAAGACGGTGATTTTTATTTCTCATAAATTAGATGAAGTTATGGAAGTCAGCGACCGGATCTCCATTTTGCGCCAGGGTAAAAAGTTTGCCACTTTAAGCAAAACTAAAACTAACAAAAGAGAATTGGCCCGGTTAATGGTGGGGAGAGAAGTTTTCTTTCAACGCCATCAGGAGGAGACTGAAACCGGCCCTGTTATATTAAGGGTTGAGCAAATATCTGTTCGAGATAATCTTGGTTTGGAAAAGGTTAAGGGGCTGTCTTTGGAAATTTATGGCGGGGAGGTTCTGGGAATTGCCGGAATTTCGGGGAATGGGCAGAAAGAGTTGGCCGAGGCAATCACCGGATTAAGAAGAACGCATTACGGCCAGATTTATCTGCAGAAACAAAATATTACTCATTCTTCTCCGGCCCGAATCCGCGGATTAGGGGTAGCGCACATTCCGGAGGACAGGCGTACCCAGGGATCTATCCTTGACCTTAATCTGGTGGATAATTTAATTATCGATCGTTTTCAGCGGAAACCATTTTCCCGCTTTGGTTTTCTGGACTGGAAGCAAATTCATCAATTTGCCCGAAAATTACTGGTATCTTATGATATTAAAAATATTAATGAAGAAACCAAGGCGGATAAATTATCCGGTGGTAACTTGCAAAGATTAATCCTGGCCCGGGAATTGAGTTCACGGCACCAGCTTTTAGTAGCCAATAAACCAACCCGGGGCCTGGATGTGGGAGCAATCGAATATGTTCACAGCCAGATTGCAGCTCAGAAGAAAGCCGGAGTCGCCGTTCTATTGATTTCTGAAGATCTGAATGAAATTTTCAATCTCTGCCAACGAATCATCATTATGTATCAGGGAAAAAATATGGGAACGGTACGATTGGAGGATGTTTCCCGGGAAGAGATCGGAATGATGATGGGGGGGACTCCTCTAAATGAGCTAAAACCGCTTCTAACAGGGAAAAATATTTAAAGTGAAAGTTTCCTGGACTAAAATAAGAAGACTTACCATATATTTCGGTTTCGGATTGCTGGTAGGCACCGTTTTATTCATTTTTTTAGACGTTAATCCCCTGACTGCCTACCGGATAATGATCGAATCGACCCTTCTGAGCTGGTCCGGGTTCGCCGAAACCGTGGGCCGATTTTCAACGCTTTTATTGCCCAGTCTTGGCATCGCGGTAGCCTTCCGTTGTGGTGTGTTTAATATCGGAGCACCGGGGCAGATCTATATGGGAGCAATAGCGGCGACCGGGGTCGGGATATTTTTTTCCGGATTAAGCTGGTATTTTCTTTTACCTTTAGTGCTGCTGGCAAGTTTTATCGCGGGAGCTGCTTTAGCATATATTCCGGCAATCCTCAAAGCCAAATTTCAAATTAACGAGATTCTAGTCAGTTTGATGCTTAATTTCCCCGTCATATTATTTTCAACTTATTTGATAGTCGGTCCCTGGAGAGATCGGACTGTGATGGAACCTCAAACTTCCCCTATAGGTCAGGGGGCCTACCTGCCATTACTATTTAAGGGGACTTCTATCAATGCCAGCCTTATCATTGGGCTGGCTGCGGCGATCCTGCTTTATTTTATGTTCAGAAAAATGGCCCTGGGATTTTCAATTACCGCGGTGGGAAAAAATCCCGAAGCCAGTAGATTTGCCGGCATTAACACCACCGCTACCATAGTGATATCGATGTTAATCAGCGGCGGACTCGCGGGACTGGGAGGTATGGGGGAAATTTGCGGGACTTATCACCGTCTTATCAGGGGGTTTTCCCCCGGATTTGGATTTATTGCCATATTGATCGCGATCTTGGGAAAACTCAAACCCCTGGGAGTGGTTGCCTCCACTTTTTTTTTCTCGGTGATTATGATTGGAACTGATGCAATCCAGCGAGAGATGGAGGTCCCTTCCGGGATAGTATTAACTATGCAGGCGATTTTAATAATCTTTATATTCTTAGCGGGCTATTTAAAAAATAAATAAATTTTAGAACCATGGATATCTACACAAGTACAATACTTTCTACTATCAACTCTTCGGTGCCTTTTCTCCTGGCCGGGCTCGGAGAAAACGTGACTGAGAAAGCGGGGGTTCTTAATCTTGGCTGTGAAGGAATGATGCTGATGGGAGCAGTCAGCGGCTTTCTCGGCACCTGGTACAGCGGAAGTCTTCTGGTGGGACTGTTGTTTTCCGGGGCGATAGGAATAATGATGGCCCTGTTAATGGCCTACATGGCGGTCACCCGAAATGCTAATCAAATGTTAAGTGGATTATTAATTTGGCTGCTGGGGTTGGGTTTAGCTAATATCATTTATCAGAAGGCTGTTGGGATTCATTATATGCTGCCAACGGTGGATGTGGATTCTTATACCGGCTTTCTTAAGTTTGTTCCTCTCCTGGGGCCTTATCTGGTGAAATTGAATATTATGGTTTATGTCGCTGGAGTTTTAGTGATTGTAGTCTACCTTTTCCTCTTTAAAACTCCCACCGGATTGAATATCCGTGCTGTGGGAGAAAATCCCCGGGCGGCCGACACCGCCGGTATTAATGTGACTAAAACAAGATATGGAGCGCTTATCGTCGCTGGATTATTAGCCGGTTGGGCTGGAGCTTATATGTCACTATTTGAGGTGGGAGCTTATACTGAGCATATGACAGGAGGGAGAGGGTTCATTGTTTTAGTGATAGTTATCCTGGGAAAGTGGAATCCCTGGGGAATATTAGCCGGTTCTCTCCTCTTTGGTTTCGCGGATATAGCACAGTATCGTCTCCAGAGTATGGGTGTGAACATCCCGTCCCAATTTTTGCTGATGATCCCCTATCTCCTGACTGTAATTATGCTGATATCTTTAAGAAAACAAAAAGCAGTCCCATCGGCTCTTAATCATCCTTACCGGAGGGGAGAGTAACTTGCTTAGTGACTGAATGGAAACCCTGAATTTCGGGAGTTTCCCCGGGCAAACTGATTTTTAATAAATATT
>CAZFXX010000233.1:0-5226 GCA_964522985.1 uncultured Desulfobacteraceae bacterium | reverse complement strand
CCCAGCGGGCATACATCCGGAAAAGAATTTCAGACCAGTCCTGGGCTTCGGTACCACCGGCCCCGGCATTGATGGAAATGATGGCATTGTTTTTATCATTCTTACCGTCAAGCATCATATTCAGCCGGTACTTTCGGATTCGGGCCCGAATAGATGCCATCTGCTGCCCGACCTCCTTAATGGTCTGGGCGTCGGACTCCTCCATAGCCATTTCAAACAGAAGTGCGCTGTCTTCCAGGTCTTTTTCAAGGGCCTGAAAACCATCTACCCTGCCGGTCAGAAATGTTCGCTCCCGCAGGATATCCCTTGTTTTTTCAGGATGATCCCAAAACCCCGGCCGGGCGATTATCGCTTCTATCTCCTGGATTCTTTTTTCTTTGCCGGCCAGGTCAAAGATACTCCTGTAACTGGATAAGGTTTGTTTTGCTTTCTTTGATGGATTGTTTAAGTTCGATGGACATATTATGCCTCCTGTTTTTTTTAAATTTTCCAAAACCACAACGGTTTTACCGTCTGAATTTTTTAAATCGGCATGCCAATTGCCAGGCGATGATGAGAAGTATTCCTCCCAGGCAAATCTGCGCAAACAGGTCACCCCGACTAGTGTAAAAACTGATATCTTGTCCCAAAAACACCTTTTGCGTCACCACGGTATCCTCGAAAAGAGATGTGCTTGTCGTGACACGACCCACCGGATCAACAAATCCACTGATCCCGGTATTGGCGGCCCTGACTACCCATCGACGGTTTTCAACGGCTCTCAGAACCGCCATGGAAAAATGCTGATAGGGTGCACCGGTGCGGCCGTACCAGGCGTCGTTGGTTAAATTAAACAGCAGATTAGCCCCATTGGCAACCGTGGCCCTGGACAGATTTGGAAAAATCATTTCGTAGCAGATCAGTACGCCCAGACGATAATCCCGCCAGTTAAGGGTAATGCCGCTGGGGCCGGGTTTGAAGTCACCGACATGATCCACGATCTTTCCCGCAAACGGCAGCCATTTTTTAAACGGCACATATTCACCAAAGGGCACTAGGTGAACTTTGTCATACCGGCTCACGGGTTTGCCGTTAGGATGAATCAGATAGGCCGAGTTATAGTATTCGGTCCGGTCTTTTCTCCGGGAATAAGAAGGGCTGCCGATCAAAAAATCACAGCCTGTCATGCGAACACCCGCTTTCACCATTTTTGTCAAAGACGAATGATACAGAAAATAAAACGGTGTGGCCGTCTCCGGCCAGACAACCAAATCCGGACTTTGTTTACGTGCCTCAAGTGAAAGACGTACGTACTTTCGGGTGGTTTCCATCTGAAACGCCCGGTCCCATTTCAGGGCCTGATCGATATTGCCCTGAACAACGGCAATCCGGGCAGATGGCGCCCGGGCCATGGACCGGTCAACAGCGTGCATGCGCAAGATGCCGTATTCCCACAGGGCGCCGGCAATAAGGCACACCGTTATCAGCTGTACAGCAGCTGTATATTTCCCGACAGTCGCACCCTGCCACGTCTTGTCGCTGCGGCATAAAACAGCCCGGCAGATTACGACATTGGCCAGCACGAGCAGACAACTCACCCCGTAAATACCGGTTATATCCGAAATCTGAATCAGAGGCAACAAGTCAAACTGGGTATACCCCAAAAGCTCCCAGGGAAAACCGGAAAAGAGGAAAGTCCTTAGATATTCCAGCGCAACCCACAGAATCGGTGCCGTGAGCAGGCCCATCGGGTTGCCTCGGCCCACCTGTATCAGAAGCATTGAAAAAAAGGCAAAATAGCAGGCCAGGTAGGATGAAAAAAGAAACAGTACAAGGCCGCACAGGTACCATGGCAAATTACCGTAAGTGCTCATGGTATAGGCCAGCCAGTACATCAGCGTCAGATAATGGACCATCCCGGTCAGAAATCCCGCCTTGAACCCGTTTCCTGGAGACAGGTCTCTAAGGCATATCAGTAGCGGAACCAGGGCGATCCAGGCCAGATATGAAAGTCCCCAGTGGGGAAACGACCCTGTAAGCAGCAGCCCACTGACCATGATCAGAAATATTTTCTGTCTGTTAAACAAGATGCTCCCGTAAGAGATTAAAATCCCAGGGCCTGGTTCACCAGGACGACCGCCACCCGGGTCAGCATGGGTTTGTAATGCAGTATCGTGGTGATATTGCATATACGATGCGAAGACCGGCAGTCATTGCATATCCCGGTTTCAGCACAGGGTGTTTTAATTTCAAGACTCCGGGCCCGCATGGGGGCCGCTTGTTCACGAATGCGTGTAAAGGCCGCATCAAGATCCGGTACGACCTTGTTCATGCCCGCAACAATGATGACCTTTCCGGGTCCGAAAGTCATGGCTGCACTGCGGTTGCCGATGCCGTCCACATTCACGATCTCACCGGTTTCAGCCACCGCATTGGCGCTGCAGAAAAAACAGTCACAGCGCCCCTGGGCCAGCCTTATCTCCAGATCTTGTGCCCTGGTGAGACCGGGTATCCAGTGATCGTACAGGGTTTTACCGGATTTTTTAAGCGCCTCCACGATTCCCAGCGTCCGGGTCGTAGCGGATCCGCCGAAACCAAATGTTTCACAATCAGCGGCCAGTTCAAGGGCCAGGGTACTAGCACTCTTCGCATCCGAGGCAAAATAAGCATCAAATCCACGCTTTTTCATATTTTCCACACATCTTTGCCCAGATTTTTCCCACAGCCATTTCAGTTGTTCATCATTCAATTTTTCCTCCTAAAAATCCGAATCATTTAAACTTAAGACAGTATTTTCAGTACAGACCGACAAAACTGCTTCTTCGAAATTATACTTTGTTCTCAGCCACCAGCCTGGCAAAACACTCAAAGGAACGATCAAATGTCTGTTCCGCATCATTTGGAAAACAGCATGCCGGAAGCTCACGGCTTCTTAAATGAAAGCTTATGCACTCACAGCAAACCCCCTTGCGGGAACAGGGTTCATAGGTACAGTTACATGATTGAAGAT
Source organism: uncultured Desulfobacteraceae bacterium (assembly GCA_964522985.1). GTDB lineage: Bacteria > Desulfobacterota > Desulfobacteria > Desulfobacterales > 4572-123 > 4572-123. The sequence continues at coordinate 2,237 of CAZFXX010000233.1, read as the reverse complement.
TTTTTTCCTGTTTACATTCCACGGCAAACTCCTGGCATTTAAAATTCATATAACGAATCGAAAAAACGACACCCTTCATGATAAATCAAAAGTAGCTTGCATTTTGATTAATTGTATTTTGGCAATTAAATTTTCTTTTTCAAATACCAAGCTTTATAAAACCTGAATATGCGAAATAACCTGAGAAAAAAATCAAAAAAACAGCACATCCCGCTATAAGATACCGATAGGCACGATCATTCAAAAAAGATTTACCCTTCCACACGGCCATTGAAACAAGTGCATACCAGAGAAAATCAGCCATGATATGACCGGTAAAGAAAAAAAAGACCCCCCATTTACCAAACCGAAGGCTATGCATGATATACGCCAGGCCGATGGATACCCACCAGATTGTCCAGTAAGGATTGACAAGGCTCATCAGTATACCCGTGATCAGCAGATTATTCTTGCCTGTTGCCTCACTGCTGACCTGCAGGCTAAGGCCCGGCAGTGACCGCACCATTGAAAAAGCCATCCAGAGCAGCGCGGCCGCCCCTGACAGCGCAATGACAACAAACACGTATTTTTTCAAAAGAAAAGGAGCAAGCCCGAACAACAGCGCAATCACAAGAACCAGTTCAAGGATGGCATGCCCGGCGATGAGCAAGGGCCCGGCAACAGCACCGCGCCGGGAGCTTTCGCTGATCGTTATGGTGAGCAGCGGTCCAGGCATCATGGCGCCTGAAAAGGCAACCAGAAAAGATGTAAAAAAAATAGTAAAAAATGCTGTCATTGAAACATCCATACTAACCCGAACAAGCCGGACTCAAAGATTTACGATGCCACGATCTCGGCCTTGATAAGGGCCACAGGTGTTACGGGTACGTCGTCAAAGCCAGCTTTTGTGCTTGTGGATACTGCCTTGATTTTATTGACCACACCATGCCCCTTTGCCACTTTTCCAAAAACCGTGTACCCCCATCCTTTGTCGGTTTTGGCGGTATGGTCCAGGAATGTATTGTTCTTCACATTGATAAAAAACTGGGCCCTGGCGCTGTGGGGGGCATTGGTGCGGGCCATTGCCACGGCGTACGCCACATTCTTGAGCCCGTTGTCGGCCTCATTTTCAATGGGTGCCCGGGTGGGCTTCTCCTGCATATCTTCAGTGAGCCCGCCGCCCTGAGCCATGAACCCGTTGATAACCCGATAGAAAATGGTCCCATCATAATGGCCAGCGTCGACATAGGTCAGAAAATTGGCCACGGTCTTGGGGGCCTTGTCTTCGCACAGTTCCAAAATGATTTCACCCATGCTGGTTTCTATTTTTACCAAAGTCAACTCCTTTCAGCTTCCGGGGAATACGTCCCCTGATTTAAAATTAATCGCTTATGTTCATGCAGGGGATATCGCAGAAGGCATCGCTTCGTGCATTTTTAATAAAAAAAATGCCAGCATACCGCACTTCGACATTCTGCGGTTCAGTGTTCTGCTGGTCAAAATTTCCGACGTTCGGTATACACTTATTTTCTGTCATAAAACACCCACAATAATTATCAACCATCTAATAATGGTCGGCCTGCGGTATTGTCAACCCTTTTCAAAACAGTTGTCAACAAACCGGGGAGGGGGTCTTTAACCAGGCAGTATGTCATAGAAATACAGCATTGCGTCCGAACGGGTGATGATGCCGATAATTTTGTCATCCTCAATGACCGGCAACCGACCGATATCGTGCTTTACCATAATCCGGGCCGCCGCCATGGGGCTGCTGCCCGGACCGATGGTCATAACATGGGTACTCATGAATGCTTTTACCGGCGCTTTTAATTGAGAGGGTTTCCCGATCCGTTTAAAATCTCTGCGGGAAAGAATACCCACCACCTTGTCATTGTCCACCACCGGAACCCCGGTGCATCCTTTTTCCCGAAGCAGGCCGGCCGCCTCCCGCATACTGACGGTAGGGGATATGCTGAAAACCGGAAAAGACATGAGGTCGCTCACCTGGACAGACGATTGCTGGTTGCCCGCGATAAATTCACAGAGCCACTCCTCCACAGCCCCGGGAGCAGCCGATGCAATCACGGCGGCACCAGCCCCCGGATGCCCGCCCCCCCCCATGGCGTGCATGATGAAACCGATATTGATCTCTTCTATGGCGCTGCGGCCGATGACAACACATTTTTTTTATTTTGGACTTGAAAATATACCAAAGGCGGCATCGACATTGACAATATCCATGTACATGCGCACCACCA
>CAZFXX010000232.1:0-5257 GCA_964522985.1 uncultured Desulfobacteraceae bacterium | reverse complement strand
CAGGAAAGAGAAAAAAATATAAACACAAATAACAGATAACAGGAAATTAGCAATCGGAGGATAAAATGGCAAATATAGATTTTGGCGGAGTTATTGAAGAGGTTATAACGTCGGAAGAATTTACGCTGGATAAGGCCCGCGAGGTGCTCAAGGATGAGACCGTTGCCGTGCTGGGATACGGTATACAGGGGCCGGGTCAGGCCTTAAATATGAGAGACAACGGCATTCATGTCATAGTGGGTCAGCGTAAGGGTGGAAAATCCTGGGACAAGGCTGTTGCCGATGGGTTTATCCCGGGTCAAACGCTCTTTCCCATCGAGGAAGCGGCCACCTGCGGAACCATCGTTCAGTTTCTGTTGTCCGATGCCGGGCAGGTGGAAACCTGGCCGAAAGTTAAAAAATGTCTGAATAAAGGTGATGCACTCTATTTTTCACACGGATTTTCAATTGTTTACAAAGACCAGACCAACATCATACCACCTGACGACATCGATGTCATCCTGGCGGCGCCCAAAGGCTCGGGAACTACCGTCAGAAGCAATTTTCTGGACGGCAGCGGCATTAATTCCAGCTTTGCCGTACACCAGGATTTTACCGGCCGGGCCCGAGAAAGAACATTGGCCCTGGGAATTGCCATCGGCTCTGGATATCTTTTCCCCACCACGTTTAAAAAAGAGGTTTCCAGTGACCTTACCGGTGAGCGCGGCGTGCTCATGGGATGCCTGGACGGTGTCATGGAAGCCCAGTACGACATTCTTCGCAAAAACGGACACAGCCCCAGTGAGGCCTTTAATGAAACCGTTGAAGAGCTTACCCAGAGCCTGATTCGGCTGGTCGCTCAAAACGGAATGGACTGGATGTTCGGCAACTGCAGCACCACGGCCCAGCGTGGGGCACTGGACTGGGCCCCGAAATTTAAGGCTGCCGTGGCCCCGGTCTTTAAGGATCTGTATGAAAGCGTGATTACCGGAAAAGAAGCCAGGCGCACCCTGGAAAAAAACAGCGCTCCGAATTACCGTGAAGAACTGGATAAGGAGCTCGCCGAGATCCGTAATTCGGAAATGTGGCGGACCGGTGCGGCGGTACGCGCGTTGAGGCCTGAAAACCGCAAGTAAAAATGGATATCGGAGGTCGGAGGTCAGAGGTCGGAGGTCGGAGATCGGAGGTCGGAGGTCGGAGGTCAGAGGTCGGAGATCGGAGGTCAGAGGTCAGGGATCGGAGATCGGAGGTCAGAGGTCAGAGGTCGGAGGTCGGAGGCCAGAGGTCGGAGGTCAGAGGTCAGAGGTCAGAGGTCGGAGGTCGGTAGCGAGAGTGGGATTTTATGCAGTAGTCCCCCGCCCCTTGACCGGCCCTTTGAACCCGAAATCTATGAATCTAACCCGGACAAGCCGAAAATATCAAATTACAAATTTCAGAATTAAGCGCAATTAACCTATTAACCCATAACTTCAGGTACAGCATAATGGAACCTATCCGGCTATACGACACAACTTTAAGAGACGGCACCCAAGGCGAAAACATCAATTTCAGCGCCCGGGAAAAAATTCGAATTGCCCAACGTCTGGATGATAGCGGACTCCATTATATCGAAGGCGGTTTTCCCGGTTCAAATCCCCGGGACCTTGAATTTTTTAAACTGGCACGGGAAGTCGAATTCAAACATGCCCGACTTGCCGCCTTTGGCTCAACCCGAAGACCCGGTATCAGTCCGGACGACGATCCCAACCTTAAAACACTTGTTGAAAGTAATACCCCGGTGATCACCATCTTCGGCAAGACCTGGGACCTTCATGTCAGGCAAATCCTGGGCGTTACAATGGAAGATAATCTGGCCATGATCCGGGAAAGTGTTAGCTTCCTTAATGAAAATAACCGGGAAGTTATCTATGATGCAGAGCATTTTTTTGACGGTTATCAGGACAATCCGGAATATGCCGTTGAGACCCTGCTGGCAGCCTGCCGGGGGGGAGCTGCCAGCATCGTGCTTTGTGATACAAACGGAGGCGCCCTGCCATTTGATATAGAAACCATCATCCCTGTAATTCAGCAAAAATTAGAAGATGAGCTGATTAGTGCCGGACGCAGCGCAACAATCAAGATTGGGATTCATACCCACGACGATTGCGGACTGGCCGTTGCCAATACCATCGCGGCGGTACGTTCCGGAGCGACCATGGTCCATGGCACCATTAACGGATACGGCGAACGGTGCGGTAATGCGGACCTGACAACGGTGATTCCGCTCTTGAAGCTGAAAATGGGTTATGACTGTATTAGCGATAAAAACCTTGCCAAAATGAAAAAATTGTCCCGTTTCGTCAGTGAAACAGCCAACATGACACCGCTCGGCAGCCGGCCCTTTGTCGGTAAGAGCGCCTTTGCCCACAAAGGCGGCATCCATGTCAGTGCGATTATGAAAAACCCTAGGGCATATGAGCATATGGCACCTGAACTGGCCGGTAACAAGAGACGGGTCTTGATTTCCGATCTGGCAGGTAAAAGTAATGTGGAATACAAAGCCCGGGAACTAGGCGTCGACCTGAATGTCAACGGTTCCAACAGCCGTCAAATCGTCTCTGAAATAAAAAAACTGGAACAGCAGGGGTTCCAGTTTGATGTGGCCGAAGGATCATTCAAAATTTTGCTTGAAAAACATACAAAACAATTCAAGCCGCTGTTTGACCTGGAATCATTCCGGGTTACCATCGAAAAAGATAAGGACCAGCCCTGCTCTTCCCATGCAACCGTCAAAATAGCGGTTGGTGATAAAAAAGAAATCACCGCCGCCGAAGGAAATGGTCCGGTAAGCGCCCTTGACAATGCCTTGCGCAAGGCCCTGGAACAATTTTTCCCGGGTCTGGACAGCATGGGACTGGTGGATTTTAAAGTCCGGGTTATAGACGGCCGCGAAGGTACGGCTGCAAAAGTACGGGTCCTGATCGATTCCAGGGACAAAGATCAGATTTGGAGCACCATCGGTGTATCCGAGGATATTATAGAGGCCAGTTGGCAGGCCCTGGCTGACAGTTTTCAGTTCAAGCTGTCCAATGAGCATAAACCGGCCCAATAGACAGATGTAACAAACCATAGAGGAACAGCATTTTGAAAAAATACGAGAAAACCAACGCCGCAGGATTTTTGCATACGCTTATCCTGCGGCCCATGCTCATTTGCGATTGAATTCATCACCGGTTTTTGCCGCCACCGTGCGGCTGACAAGCTTTTTAAGCACGGTCAACAGTAGCCTCCGGCGGAAATTTTTAGAAAAAAATTCACCGGACCCGACAAATCCTGTGCGATTAGATAATAATAGCCAGGCAAAGCAAGGAGAAACCAACCATGAGCGATCGCATCTATATTTTTGATACAACTTTACGAGACGGCGAACAGTCCCCCGGTGCCAGCATGAATGCCGGTGAAAAAATACGCCTGGCCATTCAGCTTGAAAAACTGGGTGTGGATATTTTAGAGGCTGGATTTCCGGCAGCCTCCAAGGGGGATTTTGATGCTGTATCCCAGATTGCCGGCAAGGTACGGAACATGGAGGTAACGGCTCTGGCCCGCACGGGGCGCGATGATATCGACCGGGCCTGGCAGGCGATCCGGCACGCGGTCAAGCCCAGAATCCATACCTTTATCGCCACATCTGATATCCATATGAAATACAAACTGGATATGACCCGTGACCAGGTGATCAATGCAACAGTGGATGCCGTCAAATATGCCCGATCTTTTGCCGACCAAGTTGAATTTTCCGCTGAAGACGGTTCCCGCAGTGACCGGGATTTTCTGTGCCGGGTTTTTGAAGCCGCCATTGGCGCCGGGGCCACCACCATCAACCTCCCGGATACCGTGGGGTATGCCATACCCGAAGAATTTTCCGCCCTGGTCAAATACGTCATGGCCCACACGCCAAACATTCACAAAGCGATTTTGAGCGTGCACTGCCACAACGATCTGGGGCTGGCCACGGCCAACACCCTGGCGGCCATCAATGCCGGGGCCCGCCAGGCCGAAGTGACCATCAACGGCATCGGCGAAAGGGCCGGAAACACCTCGCTTGAAGAGGTGGTTATGGCCCTGCATACCCGTCCCAACTTTCTGCCGGTAACCACCAACATCAAAACCGAATATATCTACCCCACCAGCCGCCTGGTGAGCATGATCTCCGGCATCCTGGTACAGCCCAACAAGGCCATCGTGGGCGCCAATGCCTTTGCCCACGAAGCCGGTATCCACCAGGACGGGGTCCTGAAAAACCCCATGACCTATGAAATCATGAGCCCGGAAACCATCGGTTTATCCACCAACAAGCTGGTTCTTGGCAAACACTCGGGCCGCCATGCCCTGCGCTCGCATCTGAAAAATCTGGGGTATGACCTGGCCGACGAAGAGCTAAAACTGATATTCGCCAAATTCAAGGACCTGGCCGACAAAAAAAAAGTACTGGTGGACGAGGATCTGGAAGCCCTGGTCACAGAAGGTATTCTGCGGACCGATGATATTTTTCATCTCGAATACCTGCATGTCATCTGCGGCAACACCGTACTGCCCATGGCAAGCATCAAGATCTCTATAAACGGCCGGTCCGTACAGGGAGCAGACTATGGGAACGGCCCCATCGATGCCACCTACAACACCATTTCAAAACTTGCCGGGGCCAAGCCTGAACTGTTGCGCTTTTCAGTCAGCGCCCTTACCGGCGGGACCGACTCCCAGGGAGAAGTAATCGTGCGGTTGCGGGAAAACGGTCTGGTGGCCCTGGGGCGAGGCTCTGATCCGGATATTATCACCGCCAGCGCCAAAGCCTTTATCAACGGGCTCAATCGTCTGGAATACCTGAAGGCCAATCCTATCCAGGCCTCGCAGGTTTTGTGATTAGGCTGAAAGTAGAAGGCTGAAGGTAGAAAGCTGGAGGCATCCTAGGGTGAGCTGTGTCCACCGATAGAAAGAATACCGTTAACTTTTAATCGAACATCCGGGATAATAACGGTTCCATAAAAAGTAAAACCGGCCCGAACGGTTGAACAGATACAAAAAGGGACCGCACACAAAGTACGGCCCCTTTTTTTGTTTAACAACCAGCAGGTATTGACTACCTTGGCATCAAAATAGACTGATTTGTCTTTGCGCCAAACATGTTTTTGCCCACATAATTCAAAAAGGCCATCAATCGTTTGATAGCTTTTCTGCTTGATTGCGGTTTTTGATCCAGTGCCATCAACCCATATCCGCAGTCACACTCCGGCAAGCGCTG
>CAZFXX010000231.1:0-5304 GCA_964522985.1 uncultured Desulfobacteraceae bacterium | reverse complement strand
ATACCTGGTCAATACCGATGCCGAAAAAATACATCACGGTCATGCTCATGAAAATGACCATGGGAATCAGGCTCGCCACAATAAGCCCGGTCCGGATACCCAGTGTGATGAGCATAACTGCCGCCACCACCAATACGGATTCCATGAGATTATTTCTAAATGCGTCCACCTTTTTGGATACTTCATGGGGTAAAAAATTTAATGTTTCAAATTCGATACCGATGGGATATTGTGCCCGCACTTGGGATAACAAATCTGTCACCTGTTCTCCCAGATCAATAAGATTTCCTTCATCACTCATGGACGCCGCCAGGCCGATACAGGGGATCCCGGTGGCCCGCATTTTTGTCCGGGGCGGATCAATATACCCTCTGCGGACTGTGACAATATCTTCTAAAAAGACCGTCTCGTAACTGCCGGGAATACTGATCACGGTTTTTTTCAAATCCTGTATCGAATCAAAATTGCCCGAGGGCTCCAGCACAATCCGTTCCGTACCGATTTTGATGGCCCCGCCGGGAATAATAATATTTCTGCTTTCCAGCAACTGCATTAACAGATAAGGAGATATGCCGATTTCAGACAACCGGGCGTTGTTGTATTCAATAAACACCCGTTCTTCCTGAACACCATACATTTCCACCTTGCCCACATTATCTAAAAGCAGCAATTCATCTTTGACCTCGTCTGCCACATCCTTGAGCTCGGCATAGGAAAACCCTTCACCGGTAAGCCCGATGACAATACCGAAGACATCGCCGAATTCATCATTAATTTTTGGGCCTATCACACCATCGGGAAGCTGGGACTTTACCGCAGCAATCTTACGGCGAAGCGTATCCCAGATGGGTCTCATATTGTCGTACCGGTGTTGTATTTCGACAAAAATAATCGACACGCCGGTTTTAGACTGGCTACGTACAAAATCAAGCTCCGGAATTTCCTGTATGGCCTTTTCTAACTTATCGGTCACCAACTGTTCCACCCGATCCGGTGCAGCACCTGGGAAAAAAGTCACTACCTGGGCAACGCGAATGGTAAATCCGGGGTCAAACGCCCTGGGCAGACGCTGGTAGGCAAAAAGTCCTCCAAGAATAATGATCATCATGAAAGAAATCGTAACCCGGCTCTTTTTTATGGCCAATCGTGTGATATTCAAAAATAACTCCCTTGCTTAAAATTGCATATCCGCTTTAAATTTTCACCTTGAGTCCATCAACAATTCGGCTTAAGCCGGCGGTCACTATTTTTTCCCCTGGTACCAGTCCGCCGGTAATCTCCAGTCCATGCTCTGAAATACCGCCCAAAGTCACAGCTCTGTATTCAACCCTACCGGTTCCATCTTTATCCGGTAACACCACATAAACGAACCGCCCGTTTCTATCTTCACCCACAGCTATGGGAGGAACCATAAGAACTGTTTTATCGCCTGGCTTGCTCAAATTGAAGGTCACGTCCGCAGCCATACCCGGGCGAAGAGAATTTTGTACTTTGTTTAACGCCACGGTAACCGGAAATGTCGTCTGCAAAAGCGTGGAGGCCACACCGACTTCGGTCACCACCCCCTTAATATGATTCATTCCCACAGAATTGACACTCACATTCACCTCATCACCGTCGCAGAGTTGGGAAATCACACTGGCCGGCAGGGCCACCTTGACCTCCAGCGTATCTAGGTAATTGACAACCACGACGGGATGCCCGGCGGCAATATTTTCATTTTGCTCAGACAAGACCATGGCTACCTTGCAGTCTGCAGGCGCAAGCAATCGAGTATAGTCAAGCTGGTTTTGCGCTAACGTCAGCTGTTTTTTGACGGCTTTTACCGCAGCGGCGGCTGATTCCGCAGCAGCACGGGAAGCATCAAGATCATTTAAAGAGACATTTTTATTTTCATACAACGCCTGAACACGTTTATAATTGGCGGCAGCGTTTCGGGACTGTGCTTCGGTACTGGCCAGTGTCGCCCGCGCCGCTTCTATCTTCAGGCGATAGTCCACAGGATCAAGGATTGCCATTAAATCATTTTTAGATAAAGTATCCCCTACGTTAACGGGTATTTTGTCTATGGTGCCGCTGACCTTGAAGCTCATTCTCACCGATGTACCGGCAATGATCATACCGGAAAACGTTTTCTCAATAACCGGATTGGACCGGGCCACCGTCACATAACGGACCGGACGAATCAGTTTGACTTCTTTCTCAGCATCAGCGTTCCTTGAACACCCCATGCCCATCATCGCAACAAGCACAACTATCCATCCCAGCATAATGTTACCATTTTTATTCATAAGCCCCTCTTTTTCCACTGTCTCCCGGCGCATGACCGTTATGCAACCGGCAAGTAAATGATTCCAAATTTAATATTTTTCCTAATGCTTCAATTTCTCAGTACCTCAGCGACTTACCCCTTCCACCTTCTCCAACCCCGCCCCATTAAACGCATCCACATGTATTCCCGCCTTTTTAAAAAAGCCGTCCAACTCTAGACTCAGCCGGCCTGTTTCCGATCTTGTCATGGTGCAATCAGGGCGTGCCACCGCACGTTGTAATTTAACCATATCAATCAAAAAATCATACCGGGATGTGGCCGCAACCTGCTGGGAAATTAGTGCCGCATTCTGAGCATCCAGCAAGGTAATAATTGAGACCACGCCTCGTTCATACGCATCGGTCACAAGTTCAAGGTTTTGTCTCGCTGCATCCACAGATTCCTTTGCCAGCTCAATGGCAGGGTAAGAGGCACCTGCAGCAAAAATAATTGTACGAACGGCTGTTTCAAGACGATGGACAGCGTCTTTTCGCATAATCTTAATCCGCCGTAGTTCTCGTTCCGCCTTCACGGTAGCAGATCGTATCTCCCCGCCGGAATAAAGATCAAACATGGCCTTAATTCCGACATTCCAGACAAGATCATCGGTGCTGATATCGGGAAACGGGACCACCTGAGAAGTGGGAAGCGCCTGACCGGATGAAAGGTCGTAGACGGGAAAACCGGGTGGAAACTCTGTTGTACCTGCCCCGCTCTCGGCAAAATATCGGGTTATTTCTCCCTGAAGCACCACCGTAGGAGTCCAGCGCGCCCGGCTGGCAGCAGCCAGGCTTTTTTCCGCAGCAGCCATAACCGCCGATAATTGTTGCAGTTCAGGAGATGCAATTTTCGCCATGCGCATCATAAACGATTGAAAGACAACCAACCGGTTTCTGGTGGTCAGATTGTCAAACAATTTGCCACAAAAGGTTATAAACAGGGGATCATCCGGCATTACATCAAGCACACTGAAGGGTGTTTCAAGATCCCTGGCGAGCAAATGATTTAATCCGATTTGAACCTGGCGCTTACCGGCCATTGCGGCAAGCAACTCTTTTTTGCTCCTGGCAACTTCACTTTCCCACCGATAAACTTCGGCAGGACCCGCCATACCGGTTGCTGTCCGGTGCTGTGCCCTGACAAGATTTGCCCGGGAAAGTTTAAGGTTTTCCTCGCGAATATTGACCAGCACATCGGTTTTCAATAAATTCAGGTAGGTCACAGCAGCCTGTGCACCGATATCAAGTTTTACGACCTCATTCTTTTTAACCTTCGACAGGTAAAGGTCTTTTTGCACACCATAGTGGGTCCATGCCTTGTCAGAATAAATCACCTGGCTTAGAGAAGCTGAACCAGACCAGCGACGCTCAGCATATAGACCGAAACTGGCAGCGGCCCGGTCTTGGTCTATCATACTTCCGGTGGTGGACAAATCAAGCTGTGGCAACAGGTGAGCCGCGGCCATACGAACATCTTCCCTGCCGGCGAGCACCGCCTGGATGTCAGCGGCAATTTCAAAGTTTTTAATAACGGCCTGCTTAACGGTCCCGGCAAAATCGAGTCCTTGCCCGGATTTTTTTTCCCTTTCGCTAAACAAAAGCGCCTCTGTTCGAAGACGCCATCCAAGCTCAACCCCTGTTTTGTCTGCGGTTGCCGTGTTGATCATCAGCCGTTCATTAACTGCCACATCCACTTTCAGTGACCCCGCATCGCTGCCCTGGAGAATCTGTAACACATCTAACGCCACACGACGAATAATTCGTTCCAGATTAACATCCGGACAAACCCCGGCAAGAAGCCCGGCCTTCACCCACCGTTCTCCCCACAATGAAAACCCCGGCAGCCGCTTTTTAATTAAACCTAAGATCAGTTTTTTAGATTCAGCCTCATCAAGCCGGAGAAAAGGGGTAACAATAACGGCGTCAATATCTGACGGCAATGCATCAAGAATCGGTTGTGCGGATAAATCAGCAGAAATAAATTCAAAGTCGATACCGTATTTTTTGGAAATACTGTCAAACCGATTTTTCAACATTGGCACTATTTCATGTACGCCCCGGTCTTCTATGACCACCGCCTTTTTAACCGATACAACACGGTTCAACCCGGCCATTTCCGCAACAAGGTTACGAACAGTATTGACATAAGTCAGGTTAAAAACACCGCTGGCGTCTTTATCTCTTGGCAGTCCCTGGGTTTTAGGATCAATAATCACCGTGGCGATGACCGGTTTTTTCAAGCGTGTTCTTTTCAGGACCTCGTTGGATGACAGAACCCCGAGGGCAATCACCAGATCAACTTTCCGGTCATTTAATAACGCATCCATTGATTCTTTTATTGCGGTTGCCGTGTCAGACCTTTTTGCCATCTCGTGGATGGAAAAGGTCAGGTCAAAATCGGCTGCCGTCAAATCGCGAATCTCTTTTTTCAGATAAATAACCTGATCGGAAAACCCCACGGCTGTCCCGTCATTGAGAATGGCGATATGAACCTGACGGTCCATCGGCTGAGCCATGAGATCGGAAGTTATAAACAGACCCGCCATAACAACCATCAGGCAGATCCCCCCACGGGCCACAATTGCTCGTATGAATTTAAAAATATAAGGAAATAATAAAAATAGATTAACCATTGGTGGCCTTTATCCTGCTGTAACTTTTGGTGGTAGCCCTTATCTGGCGACAGAGCCTGGCTGTCACCAGGAAGTTTCTTTATAAAAAAGTTTGCGCCAATACTGGCGGGCATCCGTCATCTGATCATTCGGAACCCGGCCTCCGGTATTTCTTTTGCCAGCATCTTGTCAGAAACGATACCTTTGTGATAAGTACAAGTCAATAAAAAAGAGCGAACGCTCGCTTTCATCTCCTTGCGACGCCACACAGCCCGGCTAACGCAACAATAACAAGAGGCATAACATTTTCGCTAAGGAGTTGTTTATGGGGTCTGAGACCATGGCATGTTTGACATTGTGAATGTACGGCAACCCGGGAGGC
>CAZFXX010000230.1:0-5319 GCA_964522985.1 uncultured Desulfobacteraceae bacterium | reverse complement strand
ATGCAAAGGCATTGAGCTGATCCACCATTGTGTTGATGGTGCTCTTCAACTCCATAACTTCACCCTGAGCCTCAACCGTGATCTTCTTAGAAAGATCGCCCTGGGCCACGCCGGTGGTCACCTCAGCAATGTTCCTGACCTGGTTTGTTAAATTTCCCGCCATCATGTTTACATTGTCTGTCAGCTCCTTCCACGAACCGGCCACACCCGGAACATCGGCCTGGGCACCAAGTTTTCCTTCTATCCCTACTTCCCTGGCAACCCTGCTGACCTCGCCTCCAAAACTATTAAGGATGTCGACCATATTGTTGTAAGAATCAGCCAGTTCACCAAAAATATCCGCCCTTTCTCTTTTCAATTTTATAGTCAGATCGCCATTTCTTACAGCCTCCATCGCCTCTAATAATGCATTAAGCTGTTTTTCGGTATCTTCGTTTCCCTTTATTTCCGTCTCTTTTTCAACCGGTTCAATGTTCGTTTGGCCAAGCATTGCCTTTCTAGCCTCTTTTCTATAAGGGGTAGCCATTGTTACGCCTCCTTTTTTCGTAGTTTATTCATAATCCATATCTCATTATTTCTTTTGTTATTTTCTTATAGGACCTGCCTACATCACAATGTGGTGAATAATGGGAAATTGGGGCGCCTCTCATCTGCGCTTTATAGACTTTTTTTGAAAACGGTATTGTAAATATCTTTACGGCAGGGATATTATTTTCCGACAAAAACGCTTTTAACATTTTTTTAACCTCTCTGGTTGGACCGTTCTCAAAAAATGAGACTGCACACTCTTTCAAAAGAACCATAATAAGGTTTGTCTCAACACCAAAATTTTTATTAAGGTCTGCCAGAATTTCTTTAAGAATTTCCATCGCCTCAAATGCGAATACGCCGGAGTCTAACGGTATAATGATGTTCTCGGTGGCAACAATTCCGTTAATCATAAGAAGGGGGGAACCCGGTGGAACATCCACTAAAATATAATCGAAATGTTTCTGAACGTTGTATAGAGCGTCTTTCAGGATGCGTGTGGCATTAATTTGTCCCGCCATATGCATTTCCGAAGCGAGTAAATGTGAAGAGGAAGGCGCCAGGAAAACGCCCGAGTCCGTCTCAAGGATAATTTCTTCTATTTTTTTTTGACCGAAAAGGGCTTCGTAAAGTGAACCGGTTATCGTTTTTCGGTCAACAGCCAAGCCCGCCGTTGCATTTCCCTGCGGGTCCAAATCCACTACCAGCACCTTGTTATTCATCTTAACCAGCCATCCGGCAATATTCAGGCACGAAGTCGTCTTTCCCGTACCGCCCTTATGATGCACAAATGCGATGTTTATAGCGCTTCGCTTACTTCTATCGGATATTTTAGCTTCCATCTTCTTCCTCGCTCTTTCGATTACGGGAATCTTGATCATTAAATATTCTTCAAAATTTTCTTCATAACTGCGCCCACATCCTTAAAGTCGCTGGTAATATTGCTGACAAATCGTGGATAGAGTCGATATCCCTTAGCCATCATTTCCTTTTCGTCATCAGGGAGAATAAGAATAATGCGGAAGTTGACGAGAAAGTCGTTAATGGCCAACAACTCTTGCAGGTTCTCTTCACTGGACGCTAAAAGAACGGCAAGGGTATTATAAGTACTGGAATAGCCCAGGCTCTGGGAAAGGCGCTTGATCGATCGGCTGATTTCAATGTTCTTTTCTGGGACTAATGCTGAAATCAAATTGTGAAGCCGCTCGGCAACAACATCTTTATTTCTTGTATACAAAAGCACCTTTGTTTCTGTCATTTTCCCTTTATTGTTTATTGGAAAAAATGTGGATATTCTGTTTTCTCATTATTATGATTAGCAAGGAACGCGCCATAAAGCCTGTTCGATAGACAATCAAATTGATTACAGCGGGTTATGGAATTTTACGGATTATGGAAGAAGAATAAAAAGGGGTTTTTTTCCAGAAAGCAGGGACATGGGTCTAAAATATTGGATGGGTGTCGAAAATTTTAAACTTCAGGGGCCTGCCAACCGTTTCGGGTTATGTCATGTTTTTTCAGGAAATTATATATGCTGGAGCGACTTAAACCGGATACCCGGCAGGTTTCTTTGATGTTGCCTTTCGTAAAGAGCAGCAGTGATAAAAAATACCTTTTTTCCGCCTCTTCAAGAGTGGTTGCCCGGAAATCCTGAAAGGATAGAAATGTTTCAGTAACGGCTGTTTTTTTTTTCTTGCCGTCTTTATCTTGTTTTGTTTTATCGGTATCAAACGAAGTCTTTGCCACCTTAACGCGAATATGTTCAGGTAGGTGCTTTGGAAATAAAATAGGTTCATTGGGTGTTTGAAAAATCATCGTTTCGATGGTGTTGAACAATTCCCGAACATTACCCGGCCAGTCGTAGCAGGCACAGAAGCTAAAAAAATTGGAAGAAAAACTTTTGGTTTCTAACTTGATTCTCCGGCATGCTTGCGACATGCAATACAGGGCCAACGGCTCAATATCTTCTAAGCGTGCTCTTAGCGGTGGCAAGACAATGGTAAATGGATTAAGCCGGTAAAAGAGATCTTCCCTGAACAGGCCTTTTTCAACCAGCCCTTGAAGATTTCTGTTGGTTGCTGAAATTAAACGAAAATCACTTTTAATCTCTTTTTTAGCGCCTATCGGACGAAATTGATGGGTATCTAGTACATGAAGAAAAGCTTTCTGGTTGGCAAAGGGAAGCTCACCGATCTCATCAAGAAAAAGCGTCCCCCCATCCGCCTGTTCTATCAGTCCAACCTTTGACTCCTTTGAATCTGTAAAGGCGCCTTTTTTACTGCCGAAAAGCAGGCTTTCCACGAGTTCCCCGGGAAGCGCAGCACAATCGACCACTACAAAGTTTTTACTGGCGCGGGAATTGTTGTTATGGAGCGCCCTTGCAAAAAAATCTTTGCCGGTTCCAGTCTCCCCCGTAAGGATAACATTTGAATCGTTCCCGACTGCCTGAGCTAAAATATTCAGACATTCTTTCATTCTCGGACTTCGTCCTTTGACCCCTTTTAACTTCATTTCAAAGGGTAAAAGGGAATGGTGGTTGGATTCGCGGTATTGAAGGACATGTTTGATAGCAAGGATGATACGTTGAGGTGAAAACGGTTTCTCGAGGTAGTCCCATGCCCCACGTCTGATTCCAATTTCTGCACTATCAGGGTTTCCAAAGCCGGTTATGATAATGATTTCGGGTGAAGACGGTATTTCTCTTATCTTGGGTATCATCTCTAAACCGTTTCCATCGGGCAACTTTACATCTAAAAAAACCACATCAAATCCGACGGACCGCAATGCCTTTAACCCATCATTCAAGGTCAAAACGGATGTGACATCATGACCTTCACTCTTGGCCATCCGGGATAAAACCTTACACACGCCGTCATCGTCATCAATAATCAGTATTTTTGCCATGATGGGTAAACATCCGCTTTAAAAAAAAGTATTGAGGATTTTCTGGCGATCAGCCCGTTCGCCAGCATTGACCTATCCTCCGATCTTGGACATGATTCGCTTTTGTGCTATTTAGTTAAGGGGCCGGGGAATTTTTGTGTCCCTAACCCACTGTAATTATATCTTAATTGAACAGACCCGTGAATTCTTCAGGGATTTTCTGGATGAAACCGACTTTCCCGATCCTGATCGTACTGGAGAAAGGGGGCCAAAGTTCCAATACCCTGAATGGCTGATCATGTTCATTGCCGTCTTGTCCGTTAAGATGAAAATTAAAACCTATGTTCAAATTCATAAGATGGCGATCGCGTACTGGGATCTGATCGCTAAGGATTTAAACCTAAAACCGATAAGCGAAAGGCAGCTCAGAGATCGCTTAAAAAAAATCTGCCATCACCCTGGAAAACCAGCAACGTTCATTTTTCAAATGTTTCCTGAACTGAAGCAATGGACGCGTTATCAGTGCCGATAAGATGATGAACCGGGCAAAAGGTCCTATCTGGCACAAAAAACAAAAGGATCAAGGCCTTGTTCCTAAAAGGCTCCGTGGCCTGGATAAAGAGGCCACCTGGTGCAAGTCCCACGCCGATGGCTGGGTATATGGCCACGGTAGTTTTTCACTGGCCAGTCATCGATACCCAGTCTTGGGATAAACTCCCCGGCCCCTGAATTAACCTTTTTGAATTCTTTTTATCCAGTCACTTTCCCGAATTGGCCTCATCCAGAACTTTTCGAACGGTTTTCGCCATATCCGCTATAATAATAGGCTTGTAGCCGAAGGCTTTGATGCCAATTCTCAGGGTTGTTTTTTCAGAAATATTTTTACTATAACCGGTGCAAAGGATAACCGGAATATCTGGCCGAATGCTCATCAGTTCGATCGCTAATACATCCCCGGTCATATTGGGCATGGTCATATCGGTAACAACCAAATCAAAATGGTTTGGCTTCGCTTTGAATAGCGCTAAAGCCTCTATGCTGCTGGTTCTTGTTGTAACTGAATACCCCAATTGTGATAGAATCTGACCACTCATTTTGGCAATAGTGTCTTCGTCGTCCACAAACAAGATTCTTTCCGTGCCGGTGGGTAATACGCCTGATTCATATGGGCCATGGCCTTTTCGCTTTTTAACGATGGGCAAGCAAATTGTAAAAGTGCTTCCCCCACCTAATGCACTGTCCACGACGATCTTACCATTGTAACTCTCAACAATACCGTGAACCATAGCCAGACCCATACCTGTTCCTTCTCCGATGGTTTTAGTGGTGAAATAGGGTTCGAAAATCTTTTTCATAATTTCAGGTTGAATCCCTGTTCCGGTGTCAGAAACCTTGATTTCAATATAGTCACCCAATTTAATATCCGATGTATTCCAATTCGTTGTTCCATCAACTGTCATATCTTTTAAGCTCACTTCAAGAGTACCGCCTTTATCTTCCATGGCGTGAGCGGAATTCGTGCAAAGATTCATAAGTACTTGATGAATCTGGGTGGAATTCCCCATGACCAGAGATTCGCTTTCGATATTCTGTTTTATCTCAATTGTAGAGGGAATGGATGACCGGATGAATTTAAGGACCTCTTTGACAATTAAATTGACTTGAATAGGTTTGCGCTCTTCATCAGATTGCCGGGCAAATACAAGAATCTGTTTAACAAGGTCTTTCGCACGTTTTCCGGCGACATAAACCTCCTGCAGATTATCCTCAAGACGGGTACCTTTTTCAACATCATCAAGGGATAGTTCGGTAAAGCCAATGATAGAGGACAGAATGTTGTTAAAATCATGAGCAATACCACCAGCCAGACTACCGATGGCCTCCATTTTGTGAGCTTGCTGGAGTTGA
>CAZFXX010000229.1:0-5324 GCA_964522985.1 uncultured Desulfobacteraceae bacterium | reverse complement strand
GCCACATTAATGCCGGCGTGTTTGTAACCATAATATTCATACAGGTATTGTAGCCAGCCATACTGATAGAAAGATCAGCCGCGCCAAGATAGGATAAAAAATCATTTGTGAAACGATGGATCCGAATATTGACCTGGCCGGATGCACAGTCATGCAATCTACGATACTTTGATTTTTCCATGTAGGGGCCTGCAAAAATAACAAGCTGTATATTATGGGTTTTTATGTGGGGAAGGGCGTTAATGACAGCTTCAAGCAAGTTGTGGCCAACTGCTCCGCTGCCGGCACTTGCTACAAGCAGACGATCCTTGTTATTAAGCCCCAGTTGTCTCTTGACGGAATTTTCAACCATTGATTGTTCCTGCCTGGCAACAAAGCCTGTGTACATAACAGGTATGTTAATTTTATCTACGGCGTTAAAGGTTTTGGTCAAGGGCAGAAGTGACGGGTCAGAGTGAACCAGCAGCCCATCAAAAGATGCATTCAAAATTTTGATCACCCGTTCTTCATAGGCGGCCTGTTTCTTTTTTTCGACTAAAATATCGCGGAGGCTGCTGACAACAGTACATGATGAAAGTGACCTTGCCGCCTCAATGGCAGGCGCCAGTTCAAAACTAAATGCTTTCCGGCCAAAAGGATAGAGTTCAATAAGAAAAATGTCAGGGGCAAGGCTTTTAACAAGTGAAATCAATAGTTCTTTTCGTTCACTTTTAATGGTTTCAATTTCACTATCCTGTTCACAGGCGGAAAGTGCTGAAAATTCAGGATCCATCATAAGACAGGGCAAATGAATGGTTTTTATACTTTCCGGCAGTGGTAAATTATCGGTTGATCCCCCTAAAACAAGCGTTACAGAGTGTTTATCCAGGGCAGCACATATCTCAACGCTCCTGAAGTAATGCCCCACGCCAAGAACATGCTGACAGTAGAAAAGAATATTCATCACCTGCGTTTGCCTCATTGCTGCATAAAAAAGTGAAAAAGGGAATCGCCCTTAATTCATAAATTTACATTTTCTAAAAAGCTTTTCCAGACCACGAAAGGCCATATATCCGAAAGGAACTTTATCTGTTGATTTTAATTCGGTTTTGATGCCGCAAATACAATTCAAAATCAATTCGTTATGTTAAATTTTCAACAATCAGTTCCTTAGAAGGGTGTGTGCTATCGTGTTGCAAACCGGATACCGGAACTAAATACCCGACGTTGTCAGGTAAGACCCTGAACAATCCTTACACTGTTTTTATGTGTAACGTATTTTTGCCTGCATTGCAAAAAACCGGGCAATTGATGATCCAATCAGAAATCTATGGATCCGGAGGTGTCTTTTTCTGCCGCCGCCTCGGCAATCATGAAATCGATGATTTTTCTTTTGTCGGTTCCTGGTGCAAACAGCTCTTGTAGCGCGTACAGGGCTTCATAGCCGTCCCGGGCTGTGGCATAATAAAAGCCCCGGGCCAGTTCCGAAAATGTTTCCATATTTTCAACCTGTTCGCAAGCACTGGTGTAGCGGTCAATCAGGATGCCGAGAATTTTTTCAAACTCATGGGAAAAAGCCAGATCATCCAGCAGATCGATCCGGTTTGGATACTGGTCAAGCCCGTACAGCAAAAGGGCCTTGAGATTCGGGTTGGCGCTTCGATAATATCGCCGGATGAGCGGATAATTCGGGTTTTCTTCGGCCTTTTCCCCCAAGTAAGCCGCCAGGATCTTATCAGACAAATCCTTTTCGCCTTCAAAATAGGCCACCAGATCGTGCTGCCGTTGATTTTCAGCTACAGCGTTTTGTTCTTCCAATTCCTCATCATCATCTTCATCGTCGTCATAATAGGTAAACCCAATTTCCTCCAGCTTTGCGATATGGTCATCGGGATGATCGCGAAAAATTTGATCCACCTGATCACGGATGATTTCGTTTTTTAATTTTTCATATGCTACAGCAGCAGAATCTTTGTCTTTATCTTTTTTTTTCATTTTTTAAATTAGCCGCCAAGGGCATGTAAGTATAATCGCTGAAGGCGTAAATTTAAAAACACATATCGCACAGGCGCTAAGAGGCAATGGTTCTCTAAACAACTACTCCGCCGGGTTGCAATCAATGCAGCATATTGGCTTATTTTACTTGGTTTCTCAAGTAAATGTCAAGACGGGATAAAAAGATCGAAGTCCCGGGACATGGAAAATCTTCAAAATCGGAGCGGATCCATACAAACCGGACCTGCTGTAAAAGCGACCCCGATTTTGTTCACGGGGCGATCTGTTCTGGCCATACCATCTCCTTTTCAGCGGTTGACAGCCGCGATAAGGGCCGCACCGATGGCACCATTGACCTGGGCAAATTTGGAGACCAGAATCGATTTGCCCGACCTTTTCTCCAGGGCCCGGACCACTCCTACATTCCTGGCCACCCCGCCGGTCATCATGACCGGTTCCTGAATACCCACCCGGCTGGCCATGGCCACCACCCTGGCGCCGACGGATTCGTGAATACCGGCAATAATGTTCTTCCGGCTCTCGCCTTTGGCGATGAGGGAAATGACCTCGGACTCGGCAAAAACAGTGCACAGGCTGCTGATGACGGCGGGGCTGTCCGACTGAAGGGATTTCTCGCCGAATGCGTCCAGATCCACCTCCAGTGCCCGGGCCATGACTTCAAGAAACCGGCCGGTGCCGGCCGCGCATTTGTCGTTCATTGCAAAATCCCGGACACGGCCGGCACTATTTAAAGCAATGGCCTTGCTGTCCTGACCGCCGATATCGATCACGGTCCGAATAGCCGGATCCTGAAAATAAGCGCCAGTGGCGTGGCAGGTGATTTCGGTGACCGCTTTGTCGGCAAAATCAACGCTGTTTCTGCCGTAGCCGGTAGCCACAATCCGATCCACGGCGTCCCTTGAAATACAAAGTTCGGCTAAAAGACCGCCGAAGACCTTTTCACCGGCATTCCTTGAGTTATAGCCGGTCAGAATAACCTTTGAGCCCATCAACTCACCATCTTTTACCACGACCGCCTTGGCACTGATGGACCCCACATCGATTCCAATGGTAAGCATAACTCGCTGTCCCTTCTCCATCCCGGATATTGGATTCCGAATTCCGGATGCCATATTACAGGTTCAATGCTTTAAAAAATATTTGTAACCGTTCACAGTTTACAGTTATTGTGCCCTTTCCTCCCCTTACCCAGCATCCGGTATCAAGCCTTCAATACTTCCATAAAGGCGTCTATCCGGGTTTCCACCTGGCTTTCAGAGAAACTCCGGGCATCGATCATGTCTGCTTCGATAATCAACGTTGGCAAACCCCGTTTCTCCTGAACAATCCGTTGAATGTCATACTGGCCCAGGGAATAGGGCTTGCAGCTCCGATTTGAATGCATGACCAGACCGTGAACATCGTATTTATCGATCATCCCAAGCACCATGTCGGCCATCTTATCAGTGCCAATGTTGAGATAGATTCGCGAGTACCCTTCAGCCATGGAGTTAAGGAAATCGGTTTCGTCCATATATTTGAGCGATCCGCACCAGGCAGAAGTGTAGGTATCGGCCACCAGGCAGGCGCTGTGGGAGGCGAATTTATCGGACAGCCACCTTGTCCGGTACCACACCGGCAGGTTGTCCCAGAGAAGGCGGTATTTTTCGTTGGGGACGGCACTGATGCCCCCGGCCACACGTGTCTTCATTTCATCCAGCAGTTCGGTGTAATAATCGATGGCCGTCTTCGTCCCTCGCAGGGTGACGATCAGTGCCAGGTGAAAAAAGGCGTCAAAGGCGCTCATGGGCGCCGGCTTGTTTATAGCGGTATCGAGCACGGCCTGCCAGAGCCTTTGTCCCTCCATGGAAAGCCGGCCTACTTCGGCCAGATGATCCTGATCGAATTTTCTCCCGCAATTCGTTTCAAGAAAGGCCAGGTATTCATCCAACTGCCTTCTGACATACTGCCGGGCCTCTTCTGAAAATTCAGTGTGGCAGAAGGGCGTGTCAAGAATAAAAAGTGGCGCATTGTAGTACCTGGCCTGAACCTCGTACCATTTGAGCACCGTACCGCATATATTGTTGCAGCAAACCAGCATGTCCGGCCTGGGCAGACCGCCGATGGGGCCGCCGTTAACCGTGGAACAGGCAATGTCTGCCAGTGCATAGGTGCAAAGATCTCCGGAATAGCCCATGGCTTCGGCGTTTTCACACAAATCGGCACCCATTTTAGAAGCACCGATCATGGCCCCGTGATTTTCCGGATAGACCGGTATCACGTCCATGGCAATCAGGGGTTCCACCGGGCCGCCACTGGTAATCCAGGCCACTTTTTTGCCGGTCTGATCAGCGGTCTTGGCATCGATATAGTAGTGGGTCATGATCTCTTTCATCTTCTTAACCGATTTTATTTTCCGCTTTTCCTTTTCAGTATCAACCGGTTTTTCAGTGATGGTCATGGCTGTCTCCTTGAAATCAATTGATCGGTTCGGCAAAATTCATTACAGCATTTCAATAAAGGCCTCGCACCGGGTCTGTAGCTGCCCTTTGGACAAGACCTGATCTTCCAGCTCCACCAGGAGGGTGGGGATCCCTTCGGCTTCCAGCATCTGTTTCAGATACGGGTAGTCAAAGGCATGAGGATCGCAAAATTTCAAGTAAAAATAAATCACACCCCGGACCTTAACCGATTTGGCCATGCGCACCAGTTCATCGCCCCGGGCCTTGATGCCCCGATGTTTGGCCGGGCAGATGGCCCGTTTTGTATAACGTCGGGCAATGGCACCTGTCAAATCTCGACTGATATCGATGGACCCGGTCAGTTGCCGGGTGCCGGTACACAGATCATCCCAGACCACGGTTCCACCGGCCCCTTCAATGAGCCCGTAAAGATCAGGCAGGTTGCAGACGCCGCCTGCAAGAAGAAGCCGCTTGTCTTCCCCGGCAACGGCCCCCGTCCTTTTTTCCAGATCCTCGACCAGGCCGGTCAAGGCCTGCAGGAAAGCGTTGCGGTCCATAACCATGGAGGCTCTGACGACAGCGTGTAAATCGCTTCCGGGAATCAGGCCCGGGTGATCCTTTCGCAGCGTATAAAGTGCTGCCATTTTTTTCCGAATGCCGTTGTAGATCAATACTGCCCGTTCCAGGTCAGCATCGGTAATCGATCTGCCCAGGGCCTGCTCCAGTTCTATTTTACATTTTTGAATCACCGCGACCATGTATTCCCGGGCACTGTCCGTGTCGACCTTGACCGGCATGACCACATCAAGATGAAAACCAGTGCCGGCATTTAACCGCCAGATATCGGACAACCGCTGAATTGAATCACAGGTGTGGGGGAATACCATG
>CAZFXX010000228.1:0-5336 GCA_964522985.1 uncultured Desulfobacteraceae bacterium | reverse complement strand
TGTTGGATGATGGCCGGTTTCCAATTTTTTTACAATGTCCGCACCGCCGGATTTTGAGAATTTACCATTGCATGTGGTAAGCTGTTATGAAAAATAAGAAAAGCTTTTGTATCTTGCGGTTACTTAAAATGGAAAGCTTTGGAATTCACTATCAGCTACAGAAGTAGTAAGATAATTAGCATATTTTATTCATCTGTCAAGAAATATCGCATGGTAATTATAATTATGCAGTGCCGCGGCAAGCGGGGGCAGTAATTTATAATCGGCTATGCATCCTTTATTTAACGGGGTGCCTTTTTTATAGGCATCTGTTTTTTTCTAAATTCAGGGTATGAAATTTGAAATCAAAACGTATTTGAATAATTTTTCTCCCGGATTTTAAGTTTCAAATTTCACCGCTAGGGTACATCATCATCAACGTGCAAACTGCTTTAGTTTTGTCATGGAGGCGGCTGCCGATTATTTCAGTATTACGGCGGCAGCTTCAAGGGCCATGTGGTACCCCTGGACCCCAAATCCGCAAATTCGGCCATCGGCAATGTCGGCGATTATCGATTTTTGGCGGAAGGATTCTCTTCTATAGATATTGGAAAGATGGACCTCAATGACCGTCATGTCGACTGCCAAAAGGGCGTCGCGGATGGCGATACTGGTGTGCGTGTAGGCCGCAGGATTTATTATTACAGCGTGACAGGCACCTGCGGCCTGCTGAATTTTATCTACGATTCTGCCTTCATGATTTGACTGGAAGGTCTCGATTTTCAGATCCAGGCGTTTGCCAAGGTCTTCAAGGCTGCGATTGACCTCTTCCAAGGTGGTAGCGCCGTAAATATCAGGTTCCCTTGTGCCGAGCATGTTTAAATTGGGACCGTGGATAATCAGGATTCCTTTGGTTTTCTTTTTTCCCTTCATGGGTTTTCTCCTGATGGTTGCACTGATTATTCTCCTATCAGTCGACGGAATTCTAAGATCGCTTTTTTATAATCCGGACGGCCGAAAACAGCAGAACCGGCGACAAACACATCGGCCCCGGCATTAGAGATTCGGGTTATTGTTTTATTGTTTACACCGCCGTCAACCAGGATATGGGTGTCAAGCCCCTTATCCTTGAAAATACGGCGCAGTGCGCTTATCTTATCTAAGGTATTGGGGATAAAAGATTGCCCGCCAAATCCCGGGTTGACGCTCATGAGGACCGCCAGATCGATATCTTCCAGTACCCAGCTAATGGCAGACAGTGGTGTGGCCGGATTAAGTGCAACGCCGGCAAGGCTGCCGCATTCCCTGATAAGATGAATGGCGCGGTTTAAATGGATACAGGCTTCCGCGTGAACTGAAATCAGGTCGGCGCCGGCATCGGCGAATTCGCGGATAAAAAGATCGGCATTTTCGATCATCAGGTGAACGTCCACAGGCAGGGTCGTCACTTTTTTAACGGCTTTAACAATCAGGGGGCCCATGGTGATATTCGGTACAAAATGGCCATCCATGACATCCACATGTATCCAGTCTGCTCCGGCGGCTTCGGCGGCCTGAACTTCTTCTCCAAGTTTTGAAAAATCAGCAGATAATATAGAAGGTGCAATAATTTTCATACAAAAAATCTCCGATGGGACTGGCTGTTTAAGGTGCAATAATTTGTGGTGCCTATACCGGTAATTGAACTAAATAGCAAGCCTCAAAATTCAAAGATCAAAATCAAATTGAAGGTTGATCAGGTAGAAGGCTGAAGATAATTCAGATTGAAGGTCTTTTGTCGTCAGCCGCCACCTTCTGCCTTCTACTTTTTACCTTTTTCCCTTAAAAACGACAGTGCAAAGATAGCATCAGGCCCTTTCCTCCTGGAACGGCGGAAAAGTTTACCCGGGCATTTTTACGAATATTTTCGATGAATTTTCGGGTTTTTGACCGGTTGTATTTATGGGCGCTGTTCACGGCGCTGTAAATATTGCCGGAATAAAACCCCAGTTCTGCAATTCCAAAAATTGTTCCCAGTGCATTAAGATCCCTGTCAAAGGATTCACAAGTTGCCCAGATAAGGCCGCCATTAATTAAAAATGCAACCAGTGCATCATGATAGCGTTCACAGTAGAGCTGACCGCTGCCCGGAAAAATTGAGAGCCATCCGGCAAGCGCTGGGTTTTTACGGGGGATTGAACAATGGTGAGAAATTACCTCGGTCAGGTTGGCCCGGTTGTAACGGTCTGCATTTGCAGCGCTGATTTTATTGAAATTATTCTCGGCTTTTTTCCAGCCGGCCCGGTCAAGGTAAATCCACCCCAGTCGATAGTACGTCTCATCCAGGGTGTCGATATCTGTTGTAACGGCTGCAATATTATGCAACTGGATAACAGCGGCGCCGGGCTCATGGAGCTGCAGGTGGCATTGACTGATCATCAAGACGGATTTTATTGTTAAAGGGGATGGCGCCCTGCTTTCGGTGATTGCCTTGAATGCGCAGATAGCGTTTTGGTACTGTTTTTGGGAAAAAAAAGATTGCCCCATGGTGTAATGTGCAAGGCCCACTCGTCTGTCTTCAGGAAAAAAATGGATAAAGCGTTTGAACTCGAAAATGGCGGAGGCATAATCACCGCTGGAAAAAAGATGCATTGCATAGGTAAATTGACGGTCATTGTCAATCGTCAGTGTGTTGCCGGCATGGAGGTAAGGCGGTAACAGCAGGATCAGCAGAAACAGCAATAGTTTTAAATTATGACCCGAGATGAAATAAAACAGTTTTTTATTGATTTTGTCTGTTGTCGGCATGAATGATTATTGGGTTACTCTGAATATTTCCTCAATGGTTGTGATCCCTTGTAAAACTTTATGAATGCCGTCCTGGCGTAGCGTTGTCATGCCCAGTTTTGATGCTTCATGTTTAATCCGGTTGGCGTCAAAGTTTTTTAATATCAAATGCTTCAGGCTATCTTTCAACTCCATGATCTCAAAAATTCCAATGCGGCCGGAATAGCCTGTGTTGAAACATCGGGCGCATCCGGTGGATTTGTAGATCGTATACGCCTTAATCTGTTCGGAGGTTATGCCGATGCTTTTTAACGCCGCTTCATTTGGGATATAAGGTTTTCGACAAAGGGGGCACAATACCCGGATGAGTCTCTGGGCCACAATCCCGATCACCGAAGATGAGATAAGAAAGGGTTCCACGCCGATATCCACCAATCGCGTGATGGCACTGGCCGAGTCATTGGTATGCAACGTGGAAAAAACCAGATGACCGGTCAAGGCGGACTGGACGGCGATATCGGCGGTTTCGCGGTCCCGGATTTCACCCACCAGAATGACATCCGGATCCTGGCGTACAATGGACCGCAGGCCCCGGGCAAAGGTGAGGTCTATTTTGGCATTGACCTGTATCTGGCTGATGCCCTGTATCTGATATTCCACCGGGTCTTCAATGGTGATAATGTTGATATCCGGTTTGTTGATGGATGACAGCACCGCATACAATGTGGTGGTTTTCCCGCTGCCGGTGGGGCCGGTGACCAGCATAATGCCGTTGGGGGACTTGACGAGTCTTTCCAGCAGGTCCAGTTTTTTCGGCAAAAGACCAAGGTCGGTCATATACAGCAGGGAACTGGATTTATTCAAAAGCCTGAGAACCACCCGTTCGCCGAAAGAAGTTGGGATTGTGGATACCCGGACATCGATCTGCTGATTACCGATTCTAACATCCAGCCTTCCATCCTGGGGCAGACGTTTTTCGGCAATGTTCATCTTGGCCATAACCTTGATCCTGGAGATCAAAGAAGCCTGTATCCATTTTGGCGGTGTAAGCAGATCATACAGAATTCCGTCTACGCGGTACCTTACCTTGAAACTGTCCTGGTAGGGTTCAAAATGAATATCGCTGGCACGGGCCTTCACGGACTGAGAAATAATATGGTTGACCAGTTTGATTACCGGGGCATCACTTGTGTCGTCCAAAAGGTCGGCGGTGCTGTCGATGTCGCTGATAATCGTGGTCCCGTTTTCTTCCATATCCTGAACAAGCTGTTGGGCGCTGTCCTGGCTGAGATCATAGGCGATATTGATGGCGGAGAGGATCGCTTTTTGGGTGGACAGTACAATTTTGCAGTTTCTGATGCCAAGAAGCCTGGCAAGGTCGTCAACAGGCTGAAACAGGGCCGGATTGTTTACAGCGATAATAAATTCCCCTGGAAGCAATTTTGCCATATTACCCGTACCGGACATTTTTTGCCGGGGATGGCCAGGCAACGTGGATTGCGTACTTTCCAGTGGCATCATAATAAATTTTTTTAAAAACCCGATGGGTACGTGCTGAGTAAAATCATTGTCAATATCTTCAAGGGGCAGTTCAGGCCAGAACGGCATCTCGTGCTGGATGCTCAGGGCCTCGAGCAGTTGGGTTTCCGTTATTATTTTTTTACGGATCAGTATTTCTCCGATGGTGCCACCCTTTTCCGCTCTGAGCGCAAGGGCGGTTTCGACATCTTCGGGTGAAAGCCCTGACTTATCTTCCAGAATTTGTAGTAGTGTTTTGTGCATATGGGGTAATATCTGTCCTCAATCTTCAGCGTCGTACATCTTGATCTGCCCAGGCGAAACCTTGTTCATGTGGTCCATTTTATCTTCATACACTTTTCTAGCCTCGGCTTCGGTTTCAATCACCTTTGGGGTCAGAAAGATATATAAATTGGTTTTGGATCCCCCTTGAGATTTTGATTTAAACATCCATTCCAGCAGGGGGATATCTCCTAAACAGGGTACTTTGTACTCGATATTCGAGATGGTATCATCGATCAATCCGCCCAGGACCACCGTGTTTTTGTCCTTTACCAGCACCGTGGTTTCCATGGTACGCTTTAAGGTGGTGGGCCGGTTATCCGTTGTGCTTTCAAGGGTTTCCACAGTGAGTTTCAGTTCCAGACGGATCATGCGATCTTTGCTGATCTGGGGCGTAATCTCAAGGGTTTTCCCCACATCCTTGTATTCGTACGAGTTATAGGTATCGTTATCGCTGGTACTGGTTTTGGTCTGATAGGGAACATTTTTACCCACGGTAATGGATGCCTTTTCATTGTCGGTGGTCAGGATCTGGGGCGTGGAAAGGATCTGAACATCCTTGTCTTTTTTGTAGGCCTGGATTACGGCCGAAATACTCGGAAACAGCAATGAGCCGACCTGAATGGCTTCCCCCATGACGCCCATACTGAATCCCCCGGGAAGAGGAACGGATACTGTCGAAACGGTGGTCCCCACAACTGCGCTACCTAAGCTGATGTTGTCATATCCGGCATCGCCACCGGAGGCCCCACCGGAAAAGCCGCCGCCCACAATACCCGAGGTACTGTCGA
>CAZFXX010000227.1:0-5388 GCA_964522985.1 uncultured Desulfobacteraceae bacterium | reverse complement strand
AAAATGATTGTCCAAAAAATCATGCTTAAAATGGCCATTTTTCACGAGGTCTGTATTATAAATCTATTGTGTCTATCCGACTTCCAATTCACCTGAGCCGACAGCATACCCTGACATTCAGGGTACTCTTGTACGCATGCCCTAATCTTGAGCAAAATTCTTTATTTCTGAATAAACACAAACTATACAATAATGCAGCTAAGCATCACACCAGACAACCATGTTTAAATCCATGTCTGGTTTTTTCTCATTTTTTTTATAGATGAATGCGGTCGGTTCATTGAACTTGCAACCACGGAACGGCATCTTGCGTGGTTGGCCGAGAAATAGTGAGGGAATAATGGAAACAATTAAAGCCCCACCTGGCGATCCTGAATTCAGACAGCGAGCTGAAAAAAAACTGAAAGAAGGAACCCGTCAGGGCATCTCCGGCGCACTGCCTGAAAGGAGAGCAACTCCCATCCACGAGTTTGAGGTTCATCAACTTGAGTTAAAGATGCAAAACGATAAACTCCGCCGCATCCAGGGTGAACTTGAACGGACGCGGGACAAGTATTCTCATCTGTATGACGTTGCGCCGGTGGGCTATTTTAGTATGAATGAAAAGGGGCTCATCGACGAGATTAATTTGACCTGTTCTGCTATGATCGGGATAGAGCGCAATGCCCTGATCGGAAAGCCTTTCACTGGCTTTGTCTTAAGAGATGACCAGGACATTTTTTATAAACTTCGGCAGCACCTTCTGGAAACAGAGACGCCCTGTTCCTGCGAATTACGGCTTAAAAAAAATGACGGCCATGTGTTTCATGCCCGTCTGGAATGCATAGCCATAAAAACCCAGGATGCCAAGTTAATGCATATCAGGGCCGCGGTCAGCAATATCAGCGAGTTCAAGCTAGCGCAGTTGTTCCTACAAAAAGCAAATGATGAACTGGAACAAACGGTTGAAAAGCGTACTATACTCCTAAACAAAGTTAATGAAAAATTGAGCCATGAAATCGAAAAATTTAAATGCGTACAGACCGCTCTGGAAAGTAGTGAGGAAAAGTATCGCTCCCTGGTAGAATCTACGACTGACGCCATCTATCTACTGGATAAAGATTGCAACTATCTATTCATGAACAGTATTTATCGAAACAGGCTTGGTCTGCCGTCATACGAGACCGGCCATTCGGAATATGCCGCGTTTCATTCGAAAGAGGAAACGGCTTCATTTAAAAAAATAGTGACAAAAATATTTAATACCGGCAGTGCCCTTTCATACCTGTATCAAAGCAAGAGAGATGGAAATTATTTTGTTCGGACCCTGAGCCCGGTTATAGAGGGCAATACCGTAAAAACCGTTTCAGTGAATTCCAAAGACATTACCACCCAGAAACAGGCTGAGAGAGAAGCCCACCAGAACCGCCTTGAAATTGCGCATCTGGAACGGCTTTCAACCATGGGCGAACTTACCGCCTCACTGGCTCATGAACTCAGCCAGCCGCTTACGGCGATCCTGAGCAATGCTCAGGCGGCCTTGCGGTTTATCCAAAAAAACCCACCGGAGATAGAGGAGGTGCGTTCTATTCTTCAGGATATTGTTGTGGACGACAAACGGGCGAGTGGATTTATTCAACATCTTCGCTCTTTTTTCAAAAAAGGGGAACTCAATAAAAAATCATTGCAGATCAACAGCCTTATCAACGATGTTATTTCTCTTTTTAGAAGCGAAGCGGTTTTCAGAAATATTTCCATTGAAACAAAGCTGCACACAAACTTACCTTCTGTGCTGGCCGATGAAATCCATTTGCAGCAAGTGATACTAAACTTAATTTTGAATGCTTCTGAAAGCCTGCTGGAAAGCAACAATCGTCTCAAGAGAGTCGTTATCTCTACGATAAAAGAAAACACATCATTCTTGAAGGTCAGTATCCATGATTTCGGCAAAGGAATTGATCTGGAGAATCATGCGGCCATTTTTAACCCCTATTTTACAACCAAAAATGACGGGATGGGCATGGGCCTGGCCATTTGCCGATCCATTATCGTGGCCCACGGCGGGAAAATCTGGGCAGAAAACAATCCGGACCAGGGTGCCACGTTTTATTTCACGCTGCCCATTGCGGATGAGGAATAAATGAATTCACTCGCCCCGGTTATATTTGTAGTGGATGATGATCCGTCTGTTCGCATCGCCTTGGAACGATTGATAAAATCAGTGGGATTCAGGGTACAGACCTTCGATACCGCCCAAACTTTTTTTAACCACGCCCCTTGCGATGCGCCCTGCTGCCTGATATTAGATGTCCGGATGCCTCAAATGAGCGGCCTGGAGATTCAAGAAGAAATGACGCTGAGAGGCCTGTATATGCCGATTATCTTCATCACCGGACACGGAACCGTATCAATGAGCGTTCGGGCGATGAAAGCCGGTGCCATGGATTTTCTTGAAAAACCCTTTGAAGAGCAGCAGCTCCTTGACGCGATTCAAGCGGCTGTCGAAAAAGACCGGCAATCGAAACAAAACCAGCTTGAAATATTACAAATTCAAAAAAATGCCGCATCACTGACACCGCGGGAATATGAAGTTTTTAAGCTTGTCGTTTCCGGCAGGCTGAACAAACAGATCGCATATAAACTGGCTGTGAGTGAAAAGACCATCAAGGTGCACCGAGGCCGCGTGATGAATAAAATGCAGGCGAAAAGCCTTGCATCTCTGGTTCGGATGGCCGAAAAAATTGGTATTTTTCGTGCTTCCGATTAGTTTTATTGGACCAAAGTCTTATATATTGCGGACCAAGGTCCAATTGCCCTCCTCGTTTTTATTTACTATATTCTTACCATAATAAGGCTTATCTGCAGTCCCGATTGATCACCACCAAACTTTAAAATGCAGCCATTTTTTCATAGAAAACTGCAGAAAACTTCGCTGGAAGCATTTTATAGTTTGGTACAAACTTTACAAAAAAGGGGCTACAATGTCTGATAAATTTCATACCATCTGCATTGTAGACGATGATCCATCGGTTTGCAAGGCGTTGAGCAGAGTAATCAAGGTGGCCGGTTTTAACGTAAACTCATATATTTCATCCCAGGAATTTTTAGATGATAAGCAACGTGGCATTATTGACCTGCTTCTTCTTGATATAAAGATGCCGGTTATGGACGGATTTGCTTTACAGGACCATTTGTCCGCCACCGGTATTAAAATTCCAATTGTATTTATGTCAGCCCATGAGGTTGACAAGACGCGGGGCAAAATAATGGGGAAAACCGGTGTGGCTTTCCTGCAAAAGCCGTTTGATGAGAAGGATTTGCTGGAAGCAATTGCGAAAAATTTAAAGTGAAGCTCCCGCCATAAGCGGGCAGATAAAAAAACAGCCGGATGGCGGAAAACAGTGCAACGGGGTGCCGAAAGATTTTTGAATCACAACCAGGCGAACATTTTATCAAAAAGGAAGAATGTCCTGAGCATGATGCAGTAATTTAAAAATTTCGCCATGCGGGGCATGTCGTCGACATGGCGGTCGGCATCATTATCGGGGGCGCTTTCGGAAAAATCATATCTTCATTTGTGGCAGATGTCCTGATGCCACCCATCGGGCTTTTAATCGGTGGCGTCAATTTTTCAAACCTGGCCATCACCATCAAGGCGGCCGCCGGCACTGCGGCAGCGGTCACGATTAATTACGGCAAATTTATTCAGTCCGTCGTGGATTTTATTATCATCGCCTTTGCCATATTCATGGCAATAAGAGCGATGAGCAACTTACAGAAAGAAGAAGAAGAAGCACCGGCACCGCCGCCGGCCCCGACACAGGGCGAGGTTCTGCTGGGGGAAATCAGGGATTTGCTCAAGCAAAAGCCGGTCAACTAAAAACCGGTCAACTAAAAACCGCTAAAAAAGGAGAATTAAAATGAAAAAGAATTTTTTTAATTATGGTTTGATTATTTTATTCGTTTTGTCACTCAGCGCATGTGGAACGACGAAACCCAGCATGATGGAAAGCGGTATAAGTCAGGCTGATTTGGAAAACCAATTGGCTGAAGCCAAAAACCGGGAATCGGAAGCGGCAAAGCTCAAGTCCAGTCTCTCACTTCAGGAAAAACAAGTCGATCAACGTCAAATGCAATTGGACAAAGAAATTGCGGCCGCCAAAGATGCGCAGTTGAAAGCCCGTGCCGCCGAAGAAAATGCAAAGATGGGCACGCAGGCCAGCCCATCAGTTGAATCACTTCTGCCGCCAAATGCTAAAGCCGGTGAATGTTACGCGCGTGTTTTTGTGCCGAATACATACAAAATGGTGACGGAAACCGTGTTGAGGCATGCGGCTTCGGAACGAATTGAAACCAGCCCGCCAAAATATCAAACCGTTGAGGAAACAAAGCTTGCCAAAGAGGCATCCGAAAGACTTGAAGTCGTTCCGGCAACATATGGGATGATGACGGAAGAGGTCATGGTAACGCCGGCATCTTATAATCTGGTTGAAGTACCGGCTACCTATGAAACCGTCACCGAGAAAATCCTTGTACGCGAAGCCCATCTGGAATGGAAGAAAGGGAGCGGTCCGATTCAAAAAATCAATGAGGCGACTGGGGAGATTATGTGTCTGGTCGAAGAGCCGGCCCTGTATAAAAATGTTTCCAAACAAATTATCAAAACTGCGGCCACCACAACAAAGATCGAAATCCCGGCGACCTACAAGACAGTAAAACGGCGTGTCATGAAAACGCCCCCGACGACAAGGGTGATCACTATTCCGGCTGAGTACCAGACGGTCAAGGTAACCAAACTGGTTCAACCCGCAATGGAAAAACGCATCGAGATTCCGGCGCAGTATCAGACAGTGACCAAAAAAATAAAGGTAAGTGACGGTCATATGGAATGGCTCGGTATTCTTTGTGAAACCAATATGACCCGATCAAAAATCTCCGATATCCAGCGGGCCTTAAAGGTCGCCGGATATGACCCAGGACCGATCGACGGTGTAATCGGGTCGGCAACAATGAAGGCTGTTAATTCTTTTCAGAAAGAAAAAGGATTGGTGGTCAGCAAGTATCTGACCATGAATACACTCGAGGCACTCGGTCTCGTAGGCAAATAATCGATTAATAACGCTAAACCCCAACCACCTGCCTGATGATTGCTCAGGCAGGTGGGCACCTTGTCCTGATTCATGGTATCGTACACAACGTTGGAACGTTGGAGAAGTGTGTCAGCCCTTCCTGCAAGAATGTCTCCGATTATTAAATGATGGAAAAATTTGGGGGACATTATATACCCCCTTATGTCAAGATATTTTTATTTCCTGCATAATCAATAGGTTATAATTTTTTAGAAATTTAGGGCGTACCTCACCGGCTGTAAATGAAAGAAGTATTTCGGCAGTTTCTCTTCACGGCGAA
>CAZFXX010000226.1:0-5391 GCA_964522985.1 uncultured Desulfobacteraceae bacterium | reverse complement strand
TATAAGCCTTATCGTGTCAAAGCACTGGGATCTGAGTCATGTTTTTCAGGCGGTGTATTAAAACACGATGTGATATTGATGGCATTGCCTGAAGCCCCCCCTGACTACCCCATTTTAACGATTTAAAATCAAAGGAAAATGTTGCCGAAAAAATTATTTATCATTTGAACTCACCAATTAATGAACTCACCTGTGATAACACCTGTTTGCAGCCAGGGCCCATCTATTTTTGATCCGAGACAAAAAAACAGCTTGACAAATAAATAGAGAATCAAATAGATAGACTATCTAATCATTAGATTGACTAATTTTTAGCCTGTCTATCCACCATAGGAATATTCATGAACAATTTAAAAACTGTCGAGTTGGCAAGAGAGGTCTCCACATACGGAAAAATCCTGAACACATACTTTCACGATCTGTTGCATAAAATTCTGGCGGACATGGTGGCGTTTCACGATATCCATGAAATGTCCATGGCCCAGGGGCACATGATCTGGGCCGTACAGGGCCAGGGTGCCATGACCATAAAGGAGTTGGCCGAAAACCTCAATGTCAGCCCGCCATCGGCGTCTGTCATGGTGGACAGGCTGGTGGAAAAAGGCATGCTTACCCGCAGGCAAAGCCAAAGGGACCGGCGCAAAGTAGTTGTGGAACTATCCGATTATTCAAGGGATTTCATGGAAAAGGCCGACCATGTCGTGCTGGAGGTTTTTACGGATCTTGTACAAAAACTCGGTGAAGACCACGCCCGCAACTGGGTGGAAGTTCTTAAACGGCTTTCCGTGATCATTGAAGAGATAAAGGTTAGCGCAAACAGCCAGAAACAACCCCCGGTCGCATTGGAAAATTTAAACGCAACTCAGCGGTTGACCTCAAAAACCAAAACGGTACGTAAGGAATTGCCCCATGACCGAAAATACCCGTATCAACGGTTCTAAAATTCGCGTTTCAACACGTCTGATTGCCTGTATGATCATCCTTGTCTTCGGAGGGATAGGCATGAGAGCACTGTCCCGGATGAAGGAAAAGCCGCCGGAAGTTCCCGTAAAGGAGCACGCCATTCAGGTCGAACTGATGTCGGCTGCCGTTGAGAGCCACCTGGTGGTGATCACCGGGTTTGGTGAAGCACGTGCAAAGGACATCGTCCAGATCGCTCCCCAGGTGGGAGGCGTCGTGGTGCAGACCCATCCCAACCTGGAAGCCGGCGGTATCATTGCTGCGGGAGAGGTGCTTTTTGCCATTGATAAAGTGGATTACGCGGCCGCATATGAAGCGGCCCGCGCCACGGCCAGACAGCTTGAACAAACGGTGGCCCGTCTGGAAAAAGGGTTTGAAATCAACCGGATGCGCCAAAAAACCCTGGCGCGCAACCGGGAACTTGCCCGCACCGAATACGACCGGGTGCGCCAGCTTTTTGAAAAACACAACGTGGGCACCCAGTCTCGTGTAGACCAAGCTGAACAGGCATCCAATTCGGCCAAGGACATAGCCGCCCAGATGGCCCTGGCCGTGGCGTTGTATCCCATCCAGATCCGGGAAGCCCAGAGCGGGTTGTCCGCCGCCCGCGCGGGGTTGAAAAAAAATCGAGCCGACCTTGACCGCACCGTGGTCCGGGCCCCCTTTGATGCACGAGTGGTTTCCGCCAGCCTTGAAAAAGGCCAGTTTACCCAGCCCGGCATGACGGTGGTGACGCTGGCCAATGACGCTGAGCTTGAAATTGTTATCCCCATTGACAGCCACGACGCCCGGGACTGGCTGCAATTTGAGAACAGCACGGTTAAGCATAAAACCGCCTGGTTTGCCCGGCCTGTGCCCGTGCCATGCCCCATTTTGTGGACCGAAGACAAGAAACGCCACGCATGGGAAGGTGTGCTGGACCGGGTGGTGGAATTTAACGAAAAAACCCGCACCGTGAGCCTAGCAGTGAGGATTTTCGGAGAAAAAGCGTTCTCTGCGGAGATAGACAGCCTGCCCCTGGTCCAGGGCATGTTCTGCCGCGTTTCCATACCGGGCAAAACCATGAAAAACGTGATTCGCCTGCCCCGCCGGGCCGTGACCTTTGAAAACACCGTTTATGTGGAAAAGGACGGCCGCCTGAAAACTCTCCAGGTCGAGGTGGCGCGGCTCCAGGGTGATGACGCCTTTATCAGCAAAGGGATTACGCCGGGAACCAGAGTGATCATCACCCGCCTGGTGGACCCGCTGGAAAACTCCCTGCTGGAAGAGATCATTACGCCCAAAAAGTCAAATCCTGCAAATGAAAACGGCAAAGTGGGGAACAAGGCATGAGAAACATCTATGCGGCCTTTGCCAGAAACACGGTCTTTGCCAATATCGCATTGTTGATCATCCTGTTTGCCGGGGTGCTTGCTGCCTGCAACATGATCAAGGAGACCTTTCCCGAGTTTTCCCTGGACATGATCACCATTGGTATGGCCTATCCCGGTGCGGATCCCGAGGAGGTCGAGGAAGGCATTTCCCTGAAAATTGAGGAAGCCATTGAAAGCATCGCAGGCGTCAAACAGTACACCACCCAATCCGCCGAAGGGTATGCAAATATGGTCATAGAGGTCAAGGAAGACTATGACCTTTACGAGGTACTGGATAAAGTCCGCAGCCAGGTGGACGGTATCGCAACCTTCCCGGTGGATGCGGAGAAACCCATCATTTCCGAACTTTTACACCGTGAGCTCGTGATGCTCATGGCCATTTCCGGGGACATGTCCGAGCGCAGACTCAAGGAATGGGGTAAGCGTTTCAAAGATGAGATCAAGGTGCTTCCCGGCATCTCGCAGGTGATGGTGTTCGGTACCCGGGATTATGAAATCAGCATCGAAGTGTCTGAAGAACGTCTGCGCCAGTACGGCCTGACCCTTGACCAGGTTGCCGGGGCCGTAGCCCGCAGCAATTTGAACCTTGCCGGCGGCACCATCCGCACCCAGGATGAGGAGATCCGTGTGCGCACCATCGGCCGGAAATACACGGGCAGAGAACTGGCCGACATTGTAGTTCTGGCAGGCCCTGCCGGGGAAATTATCACCCTGGACCGCATTGCCGACATCAGGGATGGCTTTACCGAAGATCCCCTGGAAACCACGGTCAACGGCAGACGCGCAGCCTTTGTGATGGTGTACAAAACCAGCCAGGAGGATTCCATCGCCATTACTGAGGCCGTGGAAACCCATGTGGCCCGGATGAGGCCCCGGCTTCCAGAAGGCGCCCGAGTTGAAACTCTATTCAAAAGCACGGACATCCTCCAGGCCCGCATCAATCTTTTGATCAAAAACGGTATCCTGGGCCTAATCCTGGTTTTTGGTCTGCTTTTTGTTTTTTTAAA
The DNA here is from genome assembly GCA_964522985.1 of uncultured Desulfobacteraceae bacterium. GTDB lineage: Bacteria > Desulfobacterota > Desulfobacteria > Desulfobacterales > 4572-123 > 4572-123. The sequence goes on along the minus strand of CAZFXX010000226.1, from coordinate 2,051 downwards.
CGGACGGCTTTCCTTCTGGGGCGGCATGGGAATTCCCATTTCCGTGGCCGGGGCCCTGGCCATTGTGTGGGCTACCGGCGCCACCATCAACATGATCTCCCTTTTTGCTTTTATTATGGTGCTCGGGATTGTTGTGGATGATGCCATTGTGGTGGGTGAAGCCATTTACGTGCACCGAAAAAACGGCGATCCACCTCTGGCCGCAGCCGTCAACGGGGTTTCGGAAGTCGGGATGCCCGTTGTCGCGGCGGTTACTACCAGCATTGTCGCATTTTTGCCCCTGGCGTTTGTGTCGGGCATCATGGGCAAATTCATCAAGATTTTACCCATGGTGGTGATCTCGTGCTTGGCCATAAGCCTAATCGAGTGTTTGCTGCTCATGCCCGCGCACCTTTCTCACCTGCCGGAAATAAAAAAGGGTAATGGTTCTAAAAATCGTTTCATCCGCGGTTTGAACCGTTTTCACGTCGGCGTTTCCAGAGGGCTTGAGCGCTTTGTGGAACGGGTATACGCGCCGTTTTTGAAAAAAGCCCTGCGCTGGCGCTATGTCAGCCTGTGCGCAGCCATCAGTATGCTTTTGCTGGCCGTGGGCCTGATGCAAAGCGGTATCATAAAATTTGAGGTGTTTCCCGAAATCGACGGGTTCATCATGGCCGCCAACATCGAGTTTCCCTCCGGCACGCCTCCGGAAGTAACACGGGATGCGGTGCAACAGGTAGATGAGGCCCTGATCCGCCTGGGGGAAAACAGTGTTACCAAAACCGGCAGCCCCTTGATCAAAAACCACCTGACCATGGTGGGGCTCACCGCCGGGGAATGGCCCACCATTGGTCCCAACTTCGGCGGGGTTCAGGCCATTATGCTTGAATCGGAGGATCGCGGGATCCATTCCAAAGAATTGATGGTGGCCTGGGAAAAGCAAATCGGCAAAATCCCCGGTATTAAATCCATCACTTTTGAAGGCATGCAGGCCGGTCCACCGGGAAAACCCATAGAGATATGGGTTCAGGGCTATGATATGGATGAAATCCTGCAAGCCGCCGATGCCCTGGTGGATCGACTGGTACGGTTTGACGGCGTGTATGAAATTACCTCGGATTTCAATCCCGGCCAGACCGAGCTGCGGTTGACCTTAAAACCCGAAGCTAGAACCCTGGGCCTGACCGTGGCCGACCTTGCCCGGCAGGTGAACTCCGGCTACTTCGGCAGCGAAGCCTTGCGGTTACAGCGAGGCAGGGAGGATGTGCGCATCAAGGTGCGCTACACCAAAGCGGAAAGAAGCGTCCTGTCCGACGTGAACAACATCCGCATCCGTACGCCTTACGGCCATGAGGTACCCCTGCTTTCCGTGGCGGATGTCACTTATGCACCGGGATATTCCAAAATTACCCGTACCGACGGCATGCGCCGGGTCATGGTGTCGGCCAATGTGGACAACACGCGGGCCAATACCAGCGAGATCATGGCCGAGTTAAACAAAAGCTATTTTCCAAAGATCAAAAAAGCCCACCCGGCCCTGCGTATCGCGGTTCAGGGTGAGCAAAAAAAATCCCGTGAATCCTTCGGCAGTCTGGCCATCAGTTTTCCTTTGGCGATTCTGGCCATTTTTATCATCATCGCCACCATGTTCCGGTCCTATGCCCAACCTATCGTCATTATCCTCGCCGTGCCTTTCGGTATCATCGGCAGTGTACTTGGCCATCTTCTTCTGGGCTATGACCTTTCCATTATGAGCGTGTTCGGCATGGTGGCGCTATCGGGCGTAGTGGTTAACGACGCCATTGTACTGATCGAGCGCATCAACGAAAACCTTGCCGAAGGCATGGATTTTTATGACGCCATCACACGGGGCGCGGCCCGGCGTTTCCGGGCTATTTTTCTCACCACCGCAAGTACGGTGGGCGGTCTGACCCCGTTGATTATGGAAACGGATCTTCAGGCCAAATTTATGATTCCCATGGCCATCTCCCTGGCTGCGGGTGTGGCCTTTGCCACGTTGCTGACCCTGGTGCTCATCCCATGCCTGCTGGCAATTTTAAATGACATACGCC
>CAZFXX010000225.1:0-5392 GCA_964522985.1 uncultured Desulfobacteraceae bacterium | reverse complement strand
ACTCCCTGCATTACCTCAGCCTCGAAGGCCTTCTGGCATCCACCGGCATCAAAAACCCGGAAAATAACTTCTGCCGGGCCTGTTTTGACGGATCCTATCCGGTTCAATTTGACGAAACCCTGTCCAAAAACTGTATGAACACCTGACCATCTGTCGTCTTCTGCCCGCATGGGCTCTGACAGATAATATTTGCATCTAATTTGAATTTATGCTTATATTATAGTTTCATTTCTTACCAAGAGGCAAAAATGATCGAGTCTAAATTTCTAAAAGACAATCTGCAGAACATCCAGAAACTGATGGATCTTGCCCCTTTAAAGAGCTTTGAGACCAAAAGCCTGCGCCAGTTGCTCCAACTCAGCAAAATCAGAGAATATGAAGACAGCGAACGTATTATCAAGGAAGGCGCTGCCGATCCATGGCTCTATTTTTTACTATCGGGCAAGGTGCGAATTAAAAAAGACGGCGTGACCATCGGAGCACTGGACAAGGTGGGTGAATTTTTTGGTGAAATGCGGATCTTAGATGGCCTTAACCGGTCCGCATCCGTATTCGCAGAAGGGAGGACCGTCTGCCTGGCCGTAGACACTGCAGCCACCGGCCGGCTATCATCGGATGATGAACGGGCCAATTTCCTGCTGCTTCTCTACCGAATGTTTTCCGAATACATCTCCATCCGGCTTCGCATTACCAACGAAGAACTGGTCAAGGCCAAAAAAAAAGTACGCCTCTTGGCAAAAAAATTAAAAACGGAATGATCCAGCCCGACAACCTGAGATGGAGCACACACCGTGTCCCGACGTAATAGATTGCCGACTGCCTGCTTAAGAAAGAAATCACGCTTTCTGGCTCAAACATTAAACCGAAAATTAATAATATCGCCATCTTTTACAAGATATGTTTTTCCTTCCAGCCGCACCGTCCCGCGGCTGCGGGCCTCCTTGTAGGTCTTTGCCGCCAACAGGTCGTCATAATAGAGCACTTCTGCACGAATAAACCCTTTTTTAATATCCGAATGAATAACCTCCGCCGCATCAAGGGCCTGGGTGTCATGGACGATGGTCCAGGCCCTGACCTCATCTTCGCCCACGGTAAAAAACGAAACCAGCCCTAGGATATCGTAGGATTTTAAAATCACGCGGTCCATGGCCGACGCCGTGATCTCGAATTCAGCCAGAAACTCGGCCGCATCCACATCCGACATCTGGGCCAGTTCCTGTTCCAGTTTACCCCGGATCACCATACAATTTTCCTGCTCTATCAATGCCCCTGCCGCCGGCATAGCATCGTCGTCATCCTCATTGTTAAACAGCACCAGCATGGGCTTGCCGCTGACAAAGGCAAACCCCCGCAGCACCGGAGCCGATGCCAGTTCCGGAAATTTTCGCAGCGGCATTTCGTTTTCAAAATGTTCAAGGCACTCGGCCAGTTTGGCCGCCTCTTCACCGTCCACGTTTTTTCCCCGCCGCTTATCCAGCTCGATTCGCTCTATACGTTTTTCCACCACCACCAGGTCCGCCAGAATCAGATCCTGGTCCAGGCGCTGGAAGTCTTCTGCGGGCGTCGGGTCTTCATAGCCGTACCCCCCGAAATTGCGGACCACATGAATAAGGGCGTCACAGTCTCTGACCGGCGTCCAGAAATTCTGGTCCTTTTGCGGATCATTACCATGGCCCTTGCCCCCCGGCAGAGAATACTCCACCTGGGCATAGATGGTTTTTTTGGGCTGGTACATCTCACTTAAAATATCCACCCGTTGATCCGGCACCCGGATGGTGCCGATACGGGCCTGGTCCCTGGCTGCTCCTAAAACAGAATTTTGAGTCAGAGCTTCAAAAATCGTTGCTTTTCCAACCCCCTCAAGGCCGATAATTCCCATTTTCATTGGCTGTATTCTCCTATCGTTTCCGCAAAAAGAGCAGATGATTCAGATTGTTGAAAGATTTATCCAATCTAAAAGAACCGGTCCCATAAAACAAGATAAAATTAAAAAATCACTCCCTCTGAAACCTGTGATGAAGATGTATCAGATCTTTTTCCCGGCCGCAAAACCACTGGCCTGCCTCAAGACTATATGGAGTCAATCAATTGGCTTTTGATCTTGTTTAAATAACCCTCATCACCTATAACTATTTGACATTACCCTCTTTTTCAATTAGATACATATCCGTACTTATTTATTAAAATAAAACCTGATTAAATTAAATTTTCTGCGATCAACACACAAGGTGTCAAAACATGAAAAACCGGTGGCTCTCTGTCGATATGAAATAGCGAAATACCCTGGAATCAAACACGATACCGCCTGCAAGTGTCAGCGGATTCGGTAAATTTAAGAAAAAAATCGACAAATGGGGCAAAAGCGGCAGTGCCGGGTCGTCTGTTTCTTATTAAAGAGAAGCAACCTGCGCACCGATGGAGTTATTATCCTATGAAAACAGTCAAAGATGCCTGCGAACTGCAGCCGAATACGATGTCGATCAAGCGCAGTGATCAAATTGAGCAGCTTGGCGAGTTGATCACCGCAGAGGGGGATGGCAAGACGTTTTTCGAGAAAACCTACATCACTCAAGGGATGCAGGACCTCATCCGTTAGGGGCTTACGCGTTTGGCCGGTGCCTCTTCTCAGGCTATTTTCCACCTGAAACAGGCCATAGGCGGCGGTAAAACCCATCTTCTGGTCGGCTTTGGTCTGCTTGCCAGGCACCCTGAACTGCGGAAGACTTACTGTGGCGGGATTCCACAGGCATCTGCTTTTGCAAACGCCGGGATTGCCGTCTTCAACGGCCGTAACAATCCGGATCATTTCTTTTGGGGCGAAATTGCGCATCAGATTGGCAAAGGGGATCAAGTCAGACCCTTCTGGACCAGTGGTCCCAAGGCACCGGATGAAAAAGACTGGCTCAACCTTTTTGAAAGGAGCCAGCCTGTCCTTGCCCTGCTGGATGAAATGCCTCCCTATTTTCACTATCTTGACACCCAGAAGGTAGGAAACGGCACGGTGGCCGACATCGCCACTCGCGCCTTTGCCAATCTACTGACAGCCGCAGGCAAAAAGAAAAATGTCTGTGTGGTTGTTTCAGACCTTTCGGCAGCCTATGACACCGGGGCAAAACTCATCCACCGTGCCCTTGAAGATGCGCGTGCCGAACTGGGCAGACAGGAGCGCAGCATCACACCGGTGGACCTTGCAGCCAATGAGATATACGACATCCTGCGCAAGCGATTGTTTAAGTCGCTTCCCGATAAGGCGGAAATCGAAGATGTTGCGGCAACTTTTGGCCGCAAGCTGGAAGAGGCCGCTAAATCAAAGGCCGCCAGTCGTGGTGCCGAGGCGGTTGCCGACGAGATAGAGGCGACGTATCCCTTTCACCCAAGACTCAAGAATGTTATTGCGCTCTTTAAAGAAAATGAACAATTCAAACAGACCCGGGGGATCATCGAACTGGTATCCCGTCTTCTCAGGTCTGTCTGGGAGCGCCAGGCCAATGATGTCTTTCTTGTCGGCCCCCAGCATTTCGACCTGCCTATCGCTGAAGTCCGTGACAAGCTGACCGAGATATCCGGAATGCGGGACGTGATCGCCAAGGATCTGTGGGATGCACAGCAAGCGGCCCACGCCCAGATTATCGACCTTGATAGCGGCAAGGAAGCCGCCACCCACATCGGGACATTGCTGCTTTCCGCCAGCCTGTCAACGGCAGTCAATGCGGTCAAGGGGCTCACCCGGGAAGAGATGGTCGAATGCCTGATCTCAACGCTGCGCGAGCCGTCCGAGTTCCTTTCGGCCTTTGAAGCGTTTGAAAAAATTGCCTGGTATATCCACCACACACCCGAAGGCCGTTATTATTTTGACCGGCAGGAAAATCTTACCAAACTCCTGCAAAGCCTGGCCCATGATGCCCCGCAAAATCAGGTTGACGATTTGATCCACCATCGCCTGAAAGAGATGTTCAAAGCCTCGCGTAAAACGTGTTATGAAGATGTCCTGCCACTGCCGATACTGGCGGAGGTGGCTGACCGGATACACCGCGGTCGTGCACTGCTGGTGGTCAGTCCGGATTTCAAAATTCCCCCCGAGGAAGTCGCAAAATTTTCAACCATAAAGCAAATATGGTCAAGCCCTGGACCGTGTTGTCGTAGAAAATTTTTCTCCCATTCGTCAAAGGAATTGCCGATAATTTCAAAAAGGCAGATGGTCGGGTTTACGTTATCGGCATAAAAGGAATAGTCGCTGGTTTTTGTTACGTCGGAGAAGGCGATACCCATGCCGAAGTTTTCCAGATAGAACTGCTCACATGAAGATGCCAGTTCTCTGCTTCCTGTGAGGATACAGGTGTGATGAAACCTCATTTTCGTTCTCCAAATGGTTAAGGATGATAAGTAACGATGACCTTGATCTGGTCCGTGGGCTTTTGCATGGCCTGGATTATTTCAGGCAATGCATCCAATTCAATGGTATGTGTGATCATCGGGTTTGGATCGATGCGGCCTTGTCTCATCATCTCAATTACGTAGCGATATTCATTAAGCTGGAAAAAGTAAGGGAATATCAGCTTCAGATGTTTGAGGGTGCATTGCATGGGCTCAAAATGATCTACCTCCTGGCACATCCCCTCTACGACAATTCTGGTTCCTGGATCGGCCATTCCAATACATTTTTGTATCATGCCGGGAATGCCTACGGCCTCAAAAATAATCGTCGGTCTTTTGCCGGTGATCCGTTGAAAGCCGGCGGCCGCGTCTTTGTCCTGTATCGGGTCGATTACGGCCGTAGCCCCTATCTGCAGGGCAACTTTACGCCTGTTTTCCACCATCTCCGACAATACGACATGGGTAATACCAAAGGAGTGCGCCCATTGAGCAATAGCCAGACCCACAGAACCACCGCCGATGATCAATACCTGATCATCGATGCCCAGGTCCGCCTGCCGGACTGAGTTTAATCCAACTGCCATGGGTTGTAGGGCGGCAGCTTCGACAAAGCCGATATTTTCCGACAAAAAAATGGCATCGAGTTCACCCACGACAACGTATTCGGCATAGCCGCCGTTGTACCTGGGATTGTAATCAATGGGTTCCCATTTCTCACATTCAAAGGTATTACCGGCCTTACAGGCGGGGCATTTTCCGCAACTGACCTGCGGCAGAGGGGTTACCCGATCGCCGATCCGGCATCGTTTAATATCCTTGCCCACGGCGGCCACCACACCTGAAAATTCATGGCCCATCACGATGTTTGCCGGGGTCCAGTCGGCATTAACGGCGTGAAGGTCCGATCCGCAAATACCGCAGGCCTTTATTTCAACGAGTATCTGTCCGGGGCCGGGCTGTGGGACAGGGATCTTTTCGATCACAAGGGGAAGTCCTTTGGCTTTAAAAATTGCCGCCT
>CAZFXX010000224.1:0-5420 GCA_964522985.1 uncultured Desulfobacteraceae bacterium | reverse complement strand
GTGCCAGAAGACAATTGAGAGTGTATTGATATTTGTTTCTCCAAAGCAAATATCTTAAAATGATTGATTCCCTCATGGATCATCTGGTTTAAGTCCATTGACAGTTTGCGCAAAAGGAATTTCCCGTTTTCTTTACGGTAAATATCTAGAAAATCTGTTACCATCCCAAGTAGTTGGTGGCTGGTGCCCAAGGCCAGATGCATGATTTCCATTTGATTCTGGCTTAGGTCCCCTAATGTTTCATCCACCATCAGTTGAATCGCTTTCTGTATAGAAAGCACTGGGTTCCCCATGTCATGGGTCAACATGCCGACAAGGTCCGCTTTTATCTGTTCAATCTTTTTTTCTTCAGAAATGTCCCTGAGAATTGCAACATAAGATGATTCTTCCCTGTTGTCGGATTTGAACTTTGAAATCGATATCTGTACAGGAAACGTTTTATTATTATCAGTGACGGCTGCTAATTCAGTCCGTGTGTTGGCTTCCAGGCTTCGTTCTATTTGCTTTTGAAGGGTTTCAACTGAATCCGCACCAGAGAGCAGTGAAAAAATGGATGTGCCGATAATTTCATTTTTTTTATGTCCAAACATCGTCAGACAGGCGTTGTTGACGGTTGATATTGTTCCGCTGTTATCGATCGCGATAATGCCGTCGGAAACGCTGTCGATCATCTTGTTTAAATAATTTCGGGAACGTTTGGAAGAAAGATATTGTTGCAGCGCCAGCTCACTAATCGTGTTTGTTACAACCCCCATCAGATTAACGATATTTTCAAAGCGCTCAAAACTCATGAGCGGAATTTTGCCCACTGCATTCAAATACCCTTTGGTGTCCTCCACTCCAATGGAAACGGCTCTTTCAATTGCGACATTTTCTGCAATGGGTTCTGTTAATACCTGACCGCACAGGGCTGTCGCTAAATGATAACCATCTATAATAATGGGATATGCGCTGTCCCAGAGCCCCGCGTTTAAACATTTGTAGATAAAACGCTTTTTTGAATTGGCCGATTTTCGACCACCATAACTGTCGCTTTTCCAGCATTTTATTTTTCCTATTTCAGTATAGCGGCAGTATTTTTTGCAAAGGACTGAAAAATTGTGTGGTTGTGTGATCGGATGGCCCTTGATATCGGCAATAATAGATGCGACCCCTGTGGCTTTTGTAAAAGCCTCAAGAAAATCGTCTAATTTTTTATTATCAATTAAATCAAGAAGGTGAATAGTTCTATCCACAATTGAACTCCGGTTTTAGGTCAGATTATTCTGAAAAAATTTTGGAGGCCAGGTTAATATCTTCAGGACAGAATACAAATAGGCATTTTTCATCCGGGGATGAAACCGATCCGTATACGTAGTTGATGTTGACGCCTTCTTCGCCGAATTTTGTGGCCATTTTGGCCAGTTCGCCCGGTCTGTTTTCAAGCCGCAGGGTAATGACCGGTATGATATCAAAAATATAATTTTTTTGAGATAAAAGATCCACCGCTTTATCGGTATTATCCGTCAGCATTCGGATAAGCGCATACTGGGATGAGTCTTTGCTCATGGAATTGTAGCTGGCGGCCGAAGCGATTCTTTTTAACGATTTCCCTCTGGCCCTGAAAAGCTGCTGTACATAGGCGGATGCATCCTGAATAGTAAGGGCATCGATATTTACTTTTTCTTCTGAAAAAAGTGTTGCCAGTTTTCCCAGTTCACCAGGAACATTTTTTAAAAAAAGAGATATTTCAGTTCTAACCATTTTTACACTCCTTTATCCTGTTTGCTCACCGCCAAATAATTCTTTGACGTGCGCACGATCAATGCTGCCGTCCGGGGTGAGGGGCAGTTTGTTGGTGAATTCCACGTATTGCGGTTTTTTAAAACGGGCAATACGTGATCCGACAAATTCGATCAGGTCGCTATCTTTCAGACGGTGGTCCGGTTTTAGAATGCAGACGGCTTTGATGCCTTCTTTCCATTGGGGATCGGGTACGCCAAATACCACGGTCTGTTCAATGGCTGGATGTTCAAGGATTGCTTTTTCCACTTCGGCCGGGTAGACGTTTTCGCCGCCGGGTTTGATCAATTCCTTTTCAGCTTTGCGGCCCGCATACCATAAAAATCCGTTATCATCAAACCGGCCCAGATCACCTGTGTGATGCCAGTTGTTGCGGAATGTCTGTGCGGTGTCTTCTTTCAGTTTCCAGTATCCCTTAAATACCATGGGGCCGCGCATTGCAATTTCGCCGGTTTCACCAAGAGACACCATTTGATCATTATCGTCCAGCAACACAACCTGGGCCAGGGGTATGGGCTTTCCGGCTGAACCGGGGCAATCATTGAATCGTCCCAAAGTGGCCAGGCACGAGGTTTCGGTCTGGCCGTACATGCTGTAGAACGTCCCGCCGGTGAGGTCTTGATATTGTTTGATGGTTTCAGGGGTATCCAGTCCCATGACCGTCTTCAGAGAGCTGATATCGAGTCCTGTTTCGGCCTGTTTTTTTAGAACTGTACCCAGAATCGGTGCAAAGTCGAAAAATACGGATACCTGTTTATCAGCGATCAGCCTGGTCGCCTGCAGGGCGTCAAATTTGTGCATGTTTACATTCAGCGCCCCGGCCTGAAAGCTCTGGGCAGCCATGAACAGCCCACCCACATGAAACAACGGGAGCAGGTTCAAATGCACATCATCGGCGGTCAGTCCAAAGCAATACATCAACTGCATGCCGGCACACAGAAGATTTCGGTGGCTCAGCAGGGCTCCCCGCGGGCGGCCTGCCACCGCAGCGGTATGGATGATGATGAAGCCGTCATCAGAGGCGACCGCCGGCAGTGATGTCGCTGTATTTTTGTCTGCCGATGCGTCCCAGTCATGGAAGCCCCCCTGACCGGGTTGCAGGTTGTAGTATTTGTCAATGGAAGAAAGTTTGCTCTGAATTCCATGAATCAGTGTTTCAAATTCAGAGTCGACAAAGAGAGAGACCGGTTTACAGTCATTCAGGTTGAAAGCGATTTCCCGGGCTGAAAGACGCCAGTTAATCGGGACGACAATTGCACCTGCAGCCGCTGCGGCCCCATACACGATAAAATATTCAAAGCAGTTCTTACCCAATACGCCAATCCGTGATCCCTTTTGTACTCCGGATTTTACCAGGTCGGCAGCCAGGGCGTCGACGTGATGTTTTACGTCTGAAAATGTAGCTGTGCGGTCGTCTTCGGATTCAAACCAGGCAGACCGGTTTGGATGGCAGATGGCATTGCGGTTGACAACATCATAAAAAGTAAAATCGTAGAGACCCATAAATTAACCTCCGGTCAGTACTTGGTGGTCGCGGTTGGTTCCATCGGGGCGATTTGGCGTAACTGCATCAGATTACAAAATAAAAATATCGGTTTGTATCAATGTATGGTTGTAACCGGACAGGAGGCCTTCAGAATAATATATTGCGCTGTTGATCCCAGCAGTAGTTTTCGGGTTCGGGATTTTTTTTCAATACCCACAAATATGTGCCTGATATTGTATTCTTCGGCATACCTGATAATGTCTTCTCCGGGCGAAAGTCCGCGAACCGTCTGATAGCCCTCACATTCGATCCCATTGGTTCTCATGAGCTCCAGGGCGAATTTGAGATCTTTTTTACTTTGGGTGATTGCTTTTAATTTTTCCCTGGACCCACCTTCCATGGATGTAATGATGTGGACTACGGCACCATGTATATTGGCATAATCTTTGGCCAGATCCAAGGCGGCTTTTGCCTCATCGGATCCATTGTACGCGACTAGAATATTCATCATTGAATCCTTTCATAAGGATGATTGACATTCTTATTGTAGACACTGATTGGATGAGTGCTCGAAAAGATGCCTTGCTTCCCACTCCTTGAACCACTACGTTTTGCATCTTTGTCGGTTAGAGCAATTTTACATCCAGCGTTTGCGTCTTTTATAGGATTTGACGTTTTTAAAAGATTTTCTGCCGCCTCCCTGCGTAATCCCCATGTAAAATTCTTTGACGTCCGGATTGTCCTTCAGCTCCATAGATGGACCTTCAAGAACAATTTTACCTGATTCCATGATGTAGGCATAGTTGGAAACTTCAAGGGCGATTTTAGCATTCTGTTCCACAACCAGAATGGTGGTATTCATTTCTTTGTTTATGGTTTCAATATTATCAAATATTTCCTTTACCAGAAGCGGGGCAAGGCCCAGGGATGGTTCGTCCAGCATGAGCATTTTCGGTTTTGCCATCAGTGCCCTGGCAATGGCAATCATCTGTTGTTCCCCCCCCGAGCAATAGCCGGCCATCCGGTTGGTAATTTTAGAAAGCCGTGGGAAATGGTCGTACATTAAATCATTGTCGGAACGGATATTTCCAATACCGTCCTTGCGGGTAATCGAACCGACCCTGATGTTTTCGTTTACGGTAAGATGTTTGAAAACGCGGCGGCCTTCAGGGACCATAACCGCACCGAGCTTTACCATTCTTGTCCCCAGTACGTTGGTGATATCATTTCCGATAAATTTGATATAACCATCTCGGATAAATCCGTTTTCCGGCTTTAGTAATCCGCTGATCGCCCGCAGGGTTGTGGTTTTGCCTGCTCCGTTGGTTCCCAGAAGGGACACAATGCCGCCTTCCTTCACGTTCAGGCTGACCCCTCGAAGAACCTGGATAATATCATTATAGACCACTTCGATATTGTTAACTTCAAGCAGGTTTTTTATTTCTTTTTTATTCATAGGGCGACTTTTTCTTAAGATTCTTGAAAATGGGCAAGCGATTTTCAGTTTGTCTGCATGCCCCTGTACCGCGGTCAATGTCATATCCGGGGTACAGGGGATAACCATTGCAGGCCGAATTCGTTTTTCTCAGTTCGGTCGGGTATTATTAAATTTTCCCCGTGTATTCAGGGATAAACGGGGCACCTACGGATTTAAATGCGCCATTTTTAACCGTATAAAGCTGAAGGGTATCAACACCGGCCTTATCGTCTTTGGAATAGGTAACCGGCCCAACTGTTGTTACAGGGTAGAATGCGTTCAGGCCGTTCATTGCAAGGAGCTCTTCATACAAAGATTCTTTTGAAATCTTTTTCCCCCTTGCCTTTGCACGCAAAATACATTCTGTTGCAACCTGGGCAACCATAACGCCGTTTGCATAGTTGTGAGAGTTTGCCGCCTTGTCATCCCTGTCATATTTTTTTGCCAGCGCAAGCTGTGCATCCGTTCCCACACCCGGTTCGGATGTAATGGTGTAGGATGTGGTCCAGAAAAAATTTTCAGCGGCAGACCCGGCAAGTGCGATCAGGTCATTGCCGCCGGTGTAGTGGCATCCTAAAAAGGTCAATTTTCCTTTTTCGCCAAATGTTTTGGCAGCAATGCCAAGACGGGCGGCATCTTTGATCATTGTGGCAACCGGTGACTGGATCGTCTGAA
>CAZFXX010000223.1:0-5448 GCA_964522985.1 uncultured Desulfobacteraceae bacterium | reverse complement strand
TTATAATTCTAAAATTATTATCCCCCAAGTGCGGAATGTGCGTTATATCGTTTAATATACTCAAAGTGCAATATATCGCATCAATCGACTTAAACTTCAACCGAATTTTGAATTAAGCCTAATCAGAACATTTAGTTAAATATTTAACTAAATGTCTTGACAAGTTTTGTCGATCCTTATAAAAGCTATAGCCATAGTAAAAAGGGATTTAATGAAAGCCGATTTTTGCACCGGTAATCTTGTGTTTGCGAATGTGGCAAGCCGAAACGGCGCAGGTACCAATCCCCTAATCTCATAATAAGGAGGAAACTGAAGTGGTACAGTTAAAGTAGACACTCCGAAAAGCATGTTGTAAGAATCAGCTTATAGGAGGTGTCCAATGACCCCAAAACAAAACATTTTTTAAATCAATTTAAAATCGATGCAGTTAAACTGGTAACCAAACAAGGATACAAGGTTTCAGAAGCCGCACGTAATCTTGGAATCTACCACAGTTCTCTGAGACGTCGGAAACAGGAGCTTGAAACCGATAGGCCGAAACCGATAGTACATCGACCATTTGCAACTTTGTTGATTAGATGGTTTGACTGCTGACGCGTTTCATCCACTACGCAAACAACCACAGAACCTAAGGGGGTAATAACGATGGGAAAAATTAGCATGGTGATGTTTGATCTGTCCGGGACGACCGTTTATGACGATACCGGTGTACGGGACTGCCTGTACAAGGCAGCCGAGGAGTATGAGTTAAACACGACTCCGGACGAGATTCTCTTGCACATGGGAACCAACAAGATACATTTGTATCAGTTCTTGATCGCCCGCTCTCAAGGACAGGACATTGATTTCAGGGATTTTGAAAAATTCCAGGACGCGGAAACACATGAACTGGCGGTAAAAGTTTTTGATCGCTATCAGGAGATTATGATCAGCCACTATCGCAAAGAGGTCAAGGAAGTACCCGGGGCGTCAGATACCTTTCGATGGTGTCACGAGCACGGAATCAAGGTGGCCACGGACACGGGTTTTCACCGGGAAATCACCGAGGGCATCATGGATGGTTTGGGTTGGATTAAAGACGGTTTGGTAGACTGCTCCGTTGATGTAGAGCACGCTCCTGGGGACAGGGGACGACCTGCGCCCTTTATGCTCTTTTACGCCATGGGCCAACTGGACATCCAGAGTGTCCACGAGGTGATTAAGATCGGCGATACCCCAGCGGACATGCTGGAAGGTACTAATGCAGGATGCCGTGGTGTGGTAGGCGTTCTCAGTGGTCCTCGTCCGGTGACTGCCTGGGGTCAATACCGGCATACGCATGTAATTAGCAGTGTCAAAGATCTTCCGGAGCTTATTAAATCGGAATTCATGTAATCTTTTAAAACTTTAGTGGAGGAAATATGCATAGCAGGTGGGATGGAAATATTTATTTGGGAATAGTTTATCCTAAGCTTTTTGCCCATGCCAATTCAGGGGAGGGCCCAATTGTTGATACCTTGTCAACGTTACTGCATGATCCATTTTTTACTGCCATTGAGGTGACATGGATTAAGAATGATGAGATCCGGCGACAAGTCCGGGACATGTTGAAAATGAGTTATGCGGAAATTCTTTACAATGGGGCACCCCCGATTCGAGGAATGGGTATCAACCTGTGCACTTTAGATTATAAACTTCGCAAAAAATCTATAGAAAATTTTAAGCAGGTAATCGACGAAGCCTATTTTTTGGGAGCGAAGATCCTGCACTGCGTAAGCGGGGATGACCCAGGTCCATCGAACAGGGCTGCGGCCAAGAAGAATTTAGTCGATTCTCTTCGTCAGCTTTGCCAGTATGCGGTCGACAAGGCTGACGAATACACACTGACAATTTCTCTGGAAAATAGTGACCGGGACTTAGACCGCAGAGCGTTAATTGGTCCTACGGATGAAATGGTGGAACTGGCTTCAGAAATAGCAAAGGACTTTGAAAATTTCGGTGTTCTCCTGGACCAAGGACATCTCCCGCTTCTGAAAGAGGACCCGGCCAAGTCACTCGAGATGGCAAAAGATCTGCTGACCCATATTCACATAGGTAACTGCTATTCCAAAGACTCCACCAAACCATACTTTGGGGATAAACATCTGCCTTTCGGTGTCCCGGATTCGGATGTAGGGGTAGAGGAACTGGCCTCGTTTCTAAGGGCAGTAAAAAACATCGGTTTTTTTGAAAAAAAATGTCCTACAAAATTGCCCGTGTTAGACTTCGAGGTGGGTCCTATGGGCAATGAACCTCCAGAACTTGTGATAGCTAATGTTAAGAGAGTTTTTTCCCAGGCTTGGACCCTTGCATGAAGGAAGATGAATAGTGCTGAAAGTTGTTATTATTGGAAAGTTTACCGAAATCTCAAAGCAGCTAATAAAGAATGTATTTCCAGTGGATTGGGAAATCGTCACCGGGACTTTAGAAGAATTGGATGGCGAGTTCGATAACGCAGGGGTGGTTATCCCGGAACATGTAAAGGTGGATGGCTCATTTCTTGAGAGCGCCAAACATCTTAAACTGATCCAGACCGGTGCAGGATTTGACAGTGTGGACATCAAAGCCTGCACCGCGAGGGGCGTTCATGTCGCCAATGCCGCTGGCGTCAATGAGATTGCCGTTGCCGAGCATGTGATGTCTTTTATTCTCTGCTGGTACAAAAACATAATTTGTCTGCATGTGGCCATGAAGAAAGGTCAATATGGTGTCAATTATACCGGCGCCGAGCTTGCGGGGAAGGTGGTTGGAATCATTGGTCTGGGTAAAATTGGACTGCGGGTCGCCCGCCTGGCGCGGGCCTTTAACATGAAAGTTCTGGGCTATGATATCCGTGCGATCGATCCCAACCATGATGTTGTTATGGTAGATCTTCCAACTCTTCTCAGGGAATCCGACGTTGTTACCCCGCACGTCTTTCTCAACGATAAGACCAGACATCTAATAAGCCATAAGGAATTGGACTTGATGAAGCCGGGTGCCTTTCTAATAAATACTGCCCGGGGTCCCATTATTAATGAAGCGGCTTTGATTGAGGCTCTGCAATCTCGAAAAATTGGCGGTGCAGGACTGGATGTTTTTGAAACCGAACCGTTATCAGAAAACAGTCCTCTGCGAAAACTTAATAATGTAATTTTGACCCCACATACGGCCGGTATGCCGGATGGATTGAAATTTCATCAAAAGCGTTATGAATTTTTCCGGAAGAATATTTTGCTGGTGGCAGAGGGAAAGGCGCCGATCAACGCGCTAAACCAAATTGAGTGATTGACTGAAAAAAATTGATAAGGGTGTTTTTTCGCACCTGGTCCAGCGCAAAAACCGGATGGCATGATCTATTCCGCATGCTCGAAAAAATATCGATGCTGCTGTTATGATTAAAGAACACGCCAAGAAAGCCTGCATCAAGATCAATATTGTCCAGGAACCCAGTGATGGCTATTGGAGCAATGTCTGGATGAAAAAAGAGTGGTGCATGTCCTACTGGTCCGGACGTCTCGTAGAGGATATGATGTTTACGGTGGCCTATCAAACCGGAGCGTCCTGGAACGAAACCCACTGGTCCAACAAACGTTTTGATGAACTGCTCATCGCCGCCAGGGCAGAACAGGATACCGACCAACGCGGGAAAATGTATGCGGAGATGCAGGAGATCTGCAGAAATGACTGCGGAGCCGTTGTGCCCATGTTCAACAAGATGGTTGAAGCCAGTTCCGACAAGGTCGACCATGGTCCCATCTCCGGTCACATGGCCCTTGATGGTATGCGCATTGCTGAGCGCTGGTGGATGGTGTAAAGACAAAGTGTGCGAATGATTTGATCAATGCGAATTATTACTGTGGCAATTGAAAACATTAATAATATATCGTTCAATGCCAATAAATACTGACATCAAGTTTCAAGACGTTGGTACATATTATTGCCACGGCAATAATATGAATTTTGGGCAATCCTGAGCAAATGGGGATTTTATCTTGAAACTAATCAGTTATAATATCCAATACGGCTTTGGAACGGATGGGCGCTATGATCTTGGGCGCATCGCACAAGTTGTTGAAGGTGCTGATATTATCGCCCTGCAGGAAGTTGAACGGAACTGGAAGCGTACAGGGTTTGATGACCAACCTAAAATTCTTTCTGAGCTGCTGGCAAACTATTACTATGTTTACGGCCCTGCTTTTGACATGGATGCAAGCACAATTGACGCTGGACATGTCACCAACCGCCGACAACAGTTCGGCACGATGATTCTGTCTCGCCTACCCATTGCATGGTCGCGGCTTCACTCGCTGCCGATGCGCCGGACAACCAATCCGCTCAATACCCAGAACGCAGCTCTCGAGTGCATGATCCATACCCCCTGCGGCCCGATCCGCTTTTTTTCGATCCAGCTTGCCCATATCGGCGCAGAAGAGCGGCTTGAACAGATTGATTTTTTGCTTAATCGTCACCACCGCACTCCCTTTGAAGGCGGCCCCTGGAGTGGCACCGACGATGAGGCACACCGGGATTGGACCCATGGAAAAGCCGAGCCAGATTGTCCTTTTGCTGCTATCTGGATGGGCGACTTCAATTTTGAACCCGATAGTGCGGAATATCGGCGCATCACTGGCTATGCTCCTTATCATTCTGGTGCGGTCTATTACGACGGTTTTACAGACGCAGCCATTACAGCCGGCCACGCCCCGTATGCGCTCCATACCCATGTCAAACAGATTAATGGAAAGATACAAAAGCGGCAACTTGATCATTGTTTTGTCGGAGGTATGCTTGCATCTCGAGTGCGAACAGTGCAGGTCGATAATGACGAGATGGCCTCTGACCATCACCCGATGTGCATCGATATTGATCTTGAAACTCCACCTCTATAACAAGGATAATATTTCGGTGGCCCTATTATGTGACGTTGACTATATTTTTTGCGGTTCTGGCCGCCGCCATGCATGCCGCATGGAATGCGTTGATCAAGATCCGCACCGACCGCTTCGCTTCTATTTCTCTGACAACATTGGTCATAGCAGTTGCGGCAATTCCGGTTTTGCCTCTCGTCGATTTTCCGGCAGCTTCTGTCTGGCCGTGGATCATCGCATTGATCATTATTCAGGTTGGTTACAGGCTGTTCCTCGTCATGGCCTACGATGCTGGAGACTTGGCCCAGACCTACCCGCTGGCGCCGCGGTGCGGCACCATTGATGACCACGATTGGTGCATTTTCCCTGATCGGAGAGGTTTTGCATGATCTGGAAATTGTTGGTATTGTTATGTAGTTTTGTTAACCTAAAACTGATCAGCAAGATAGGGTTGTGATAACTCAAAATTGATCACCCTGAACAAGGCATCTCCTTAATATGGTATGTCCAAGGAAACCATATCAGAAGGAGGAAAGGAATTGCTCAGGATGGATCAGTATGAATTGGTACGGACAGCGCA
>CAZFXX010000222.1:0-5509 GCA_964522985.1 uncultured Desulfobacteraceae bacterium | reverse complement strand
AGATAATCAGATAATCAGATAAGGTAGAAATTCGTGGGTATAAAAGTGAAGCCGGTTCGGTAGAGCGAAAAGTCGTTTAGTAAAAAAATATATTGGTATACTACTCTATACAGGTAAAGGAAGTACTTTAAACTTTAGCAACTATTTTACGGCCGGAAGACAAATTGATATAACATAGTGTAATGTATAGATATACAGTAGTATAGCATAAGGTTATAGCATAGCATGGTGTAGTTAAACCGTAAGGTTATAGTGTTATATAGTCTTGTAACAGGTAAGTGGTTAAGTGTGTTATTTAACTATCTATCTTAGGGTAGGACTGTGTACAGTCCTGTAAAGCTAAACTAATATAAGAGGAGATTGAATGATATGATAGCAAATCCTGTTCAGCAAGACATTACCATATACAAAGACCGGGACTTCGAGAAAACCTATATCATAAAAGATAGTGAAGAAGCTCTGTTAGACATTAGTGATTGGACAGTTACTTCTCAGGTTAGGCCTACCTATGGCTCTGATACATTGATTGCTCAGATGGTCGTTACTATAGTTACAGGTACTTCTACAATAACTACGACTTTAGACAGTCTGGTTACTGGGGCTATATCTGTTGATAATGCTATAAGTATTGGGTCTACTAGTACAAGTTCTAACATGGTATGGGACATGGTAGTTGAGGCCGGCGAAGAAAGATACACATTAATAACTGGTATCTGTGATTTTGATGATACAGTTACTAGAGAGGTGACCTAAATGGCTGATGTAAGTATAGAAGTTACTGAAGAAGAAGCTATAATAATCGAAACCCCTGCTACTCAGGGAGCTACAGGCCCCACAGGAGATACTGGTGAAACAGGTACAGCAGGAACCCTTTGGTATTCTGGGGCAGGAGTGCCGTCTGATGCGATAGGTGTTGTAGATGATATGTATCTGAACACTACTAATGGCACCATGTACAAGAAAGGTGCTGTATCATGGGCTATAGAATTGGACGACATTTGGACAGCCCACCCTACCACTGATGGTACTTCACATTCACAAGTAGTTGATAATACTAATGATATAACTAATGTATCAGGTACAGTAGATACTAATACCACAGCTATAGGGCTTAATACGACACATAGAACTACAGTATCAGGTAATCCTCATGAAGTAAAAGCTGATGAAATACAATTAGATTGTTTGAATTGTGGTGTTGAAGGTAAATCTATTGAAAGATGGTTTGACCATACACAAGCATCTGGTTATTTTAGTGGTGGAGAATTTACTGATAATGGAGACCAGACTATAACAGTTGGAGCAGGTGATGGTGTAATCAAAGCAACTGATGTTGTTGATGCAGAAAATATGTTCTTCTTATGGGACGAAGATGTTAGTGTTTCTACAGTAGCAGGAACCAATTACATTTATGTAGCATATGATGCAACTATACCAACAGTAGAATCAAGTATAGTTAAGCCTACAGATGTAAGAACTAATGTATTGTTAGGTAAAGTATTTAGAGATGGTTTAGAATTACATTTATTTAAAGCAGGTATGTATATTCCTGAATTAGGTAAAAATGTTTTATCGAGATTTGTAGCTGAAGGTGGAGAGATTACAAGAACTTCTGGTGGAGTTATATCAGAAACTGGAACTCTCAATATAGCAAGTACTAGTGCAACAGTTTGGGGTGGTCTTACAAAAACTACTACAAGTGGTATAGATACAAGTGGTAGTGATACATTTACATATTGTTATTATAATTTTACTACAAGTGATTGGGTAAAAACTGATGAACAAGTTATTGATAGTGCTAACTATAATGATATTACTACTGGAACTGGATTAGATACTATATCATCTAATAGATATGGTGTTCATTGGGTTTATATTGATGCTGATGGCCATGTAATAGTTGTATACGGTCAAGCAAGTTACAGATTAGCCGATGCTCAAGATGCACAGCCTCCAAGTCTATTACCTAAACAAGTAACAGACTTCTCATGGTTGGCAGGTAAAGTAGTTGTATATAAAGATGCTTCTGTATTTACAGAATTACAAAGTGCATATGATATTTCATTTACAAGTTCTACTGCTACTAATCATAATGAATTAGGTGGGTTAGATGGTGGGACTACTGATGAATACTATCATGCTACTTCAGCAGAATACACTGTTATTGGTAATACAAGTGGTGAAAATAGTGGTGACAATGCTACTAATACTCAATACTCAAGCTTAGTTACTAATCAGACACATACTGGAGAGGTTACTGGTTCTGTAGCAACTATAGTTGTGGATAATGTTATTGATGAAGCCAATTTGAAACTTGATGAAGGACCTACTAATGATTTTGTATTGACTGCTGACGATGCTAAAACTGGTGGGATGAAGTGGTTAGCTTCTTCTGGTGGATTTTCTGACCCACTGACGACTCGTGGTGATATAATCTATAAGAGTGACAGTGCTACTACAAGATTGGCACTGGGAACTGATGGGCAGGTTCTAAAAAGTGATGGTACTGATATCAGTTGGGAAGATAGTACTGGTGGTGGAACAGTAACTACAATTAATACTCCTGTAGCAAATGACTTTGCAAGATTTACTGGAGCAACTGTAATAGAAGGTAGAAGTTATACTGAAGTAAAGAGTGATTTAGGTATGACTGCCTCAGACATTTCAGATTTCGATACAGAAGTTGCTAATAACAGTGCTGTAACAGCTAATACAGATAAAACAAGTAATGCTACACATACAGGTGAAGTTACAGGTGGTACTGCTACTGTAGTTGTAGATAATATTATTGATGAGGCTAACCTTAAATTAGACGAAGGGCCTACTAACACCCATGTATTGACTGCGGACAGTGCTAAATCTGGTGGGATGAAATGGTTAGCAGTACCTGCTGATACAGATAAGGTAGATGTCTCAGGTGATACTATGACTGGTGCTCTTATAGCTTCTGACCACGGCACGGCGGCCACAGACCAAATAGTAAATGTTTGTTATGGTACAGGTGATGCTCCTACAGCAAGTACCACTACAGTAGGGTCTCTGTACATTAAATATACAGCATAGGGGAAACAATGGCTAATAGTGATAATCAAATAAATATTGGAGATGTCTGGAAAGACATAGATAGTATACAGATAAATATAAGTGACACCTGGAAAGATGTTGCTGAAGCAAGTATTAATATAGGGGATGATTGGAAGACATTCTGGTCTGCTGTATCTGCTGGTGACAGAGGTGTAACAGTTGGTGGTTATTCCTCGACTGGATATAATCAAACTATAGATTATATAACTATTTCTTCCACAGGTAATGCTACTGATTTTGGAGATATGTATTCAACTGGTAATTACCCAACAGATTGTGGTCATTCTAATGGTACTAATGGTAGAGGTATATTTACTGGTAATAGTACTGGTTATGAGATTGAATACATAACTATATTAACTACTGGTAATGCTTCTGACTTTGGTAATCTTACAGTTTGGAGAACTGCTAGAGGTGGTTGTTCTAATAATACTAATGAAAGAGGTGTATTTGGTGGTGGCGGTGGCGGTACTGATGTAATAGATTATGTTACTATCAATAGCACTGGAAATGCTACAAATTTCGGAGATTTAACTACAGGAAGGTATAGAATAGGAACAACTTCAAATAGTACTAATGAGAGGGGAGTTTTTGCTGGTGGAGAAACCCCTTCTGTCATAAATGTTATGGATTACATAACAATTAGTACTACAGGTAATGCCACTGACTTTGGTAATCTTACTAGAACAAAAAGTGGGTTAGCTGGTAGTTCTAATCATACTAATGAAAAAGGAACTTTTGCTGGTATGTGGACTGGTGCAGTTAGTAATGAGATTGATTATATCACAATCAATTCTACTGGTAATGCTTCTGATTTTGGAAACTTACTAGCTGCTAATGGTATGGCTGGCGGTACAGAAAATGGTACTAATGAAAGAGGTATAATATCTGGAGGTTACTCAGGTTCAGTAAGATATGATGTAATTCAATACATAACAATGAATTCTAATGGAGATGCTACAGATTTCGGTGACTTAACATTAGGTAGAAGTTCTTCTGCGCCGTTATCAAATGCATAGGGGGAAAATGAAAGAGATAACTACAAAACAGTTTAATACAATAACGACTAAAGCAGGTGATTTCAATGCTTTAGCTTTCAGAACAATAGATGATAAAGCTATAACAGAGATTAGTAGTTGGATGCCTGAAGTTAATAGAGCAGTGGCTTGCTTCAGCAAACAGAATTCACAGACTACTACTTCTCTTATGAGTTTAAATATGGTCGATGCTGGACCTTACAGAATATTGAGACAGATTCTGGCCCAGGCAGAAAAGAAGAGAGGCGCGCTAAAAGAAGTCATATACAAAATGGAGTTGAAAAAGTTAAATTACGAGAAGCTGTTAGTTAAGATGAGTGATGCACAAGGTATAGATGATTTAGAATACCAGACACTTGATTTAAAGAGTAAGAAGATAGTTAGTGATGTGATAGACAGCCAACCTATTATAGAGGCTTCTATTAAGGAATTAGGAGCTCTCAAGCGCAGGTATGAAGAAGTTATGAAGAACAATGACATAGCTGAGAACTGGGATGAAGAAAACTTTGAAGATGCAGAGGTTGAACACCATATCAAAAGTATGTTTAGAAACGGTATAAGAGATAGAATGCAAGGCAGTCACAACATGGGTACTATGGAGTACATGGAACAGTTTGGTATCAATCCTATTACAGCTTACACTCTTATAGATGTATATATTGCTAAAGTAAGAGACAGTGTAGTTAACGGTAACTGTTCTGATATCAGTTCTCATTATATATTTTATGACAAGATGTTTGAAACATTTAAAGATGAATACAAAAAAGCTTTAGCAAGAATAGGTTTAGATAGTATAACTCAGGCTGATTTCTTAATGAAGGAGAACAAATAATGACATTTAATTACAGCAAATACATAACACTTATAGCTAACAAAATAGATTACTATGGTGGTTATATAAACTATCACCAAAATGTAGATGGTCAGATAGATAGTCTAACAAGATTAACCACTTACAATAAGATTATTATACCTTTAAAGGCTATAGTAGCTCCGTACAGTAACACTTTGATTGATGGGGATAACATCATGAAGGGCGATAAACAAGTCTTCATTAAATCTACAATAGGTGCTCCAAACTTAGAAGATTACTTAGAGATAGGTGATGACCGTTACAAGATAATAGAAATTAAAGATTTAGCTCCTGGTGTAACAGACACAATAGTTTATGTATTACAAGTTAGAAGTTATCGGGCCGCCAAAGATATCGATGTTCTTAAAGTCGCTCTATCTACTTTGGATTTAGGTACTGTAGTGAAAGACCCTTATGGTACTTTATTTCAACCACAGTGGGTAGTCATTGGTCAAGGACACCACAACCCAAATACTACTACATTGATGACTGACTATGTTTGGGGATATCGTTCTTTTGATGGTACTTACGAAGG
>CAZFXX010000221.1:0-5534 GCA_964522985.1 uncultured Desulfobacteraceae bacterium | reverse complement strand
AAGGCGTGGCATGGGAATAGCGGTTGCCCTCCAGTTCATCGTACAGATCCGGATGCGCATCAAAATGCAGGACATCCAGTTTGTCATGGAACTTTGCGTGGGCCCGCACAATAGGATAGGTGATAGAATGATCACCGCCCAGGGTGATCACACGGCACCCCTTTCCCAGCAGTTTTGCAACTGTTTGCTCAATGGCGGCAAAGGATTCGCCGCCCTCTTCCGGGAACGCCATATTGCCCAGTTCACACCAGCCTTTGGCAGCACCCACATCAATGCCGTTTTCCGCGCAAAGATTTGTGGAGTCACTGTGAAACTGCTCCATGATGCGCATTGGCGCCAATGCCGGACCCCGCCGAAATGATGAGTTTTTATCCAGGGGAACCCCCAGCACACAAATGGTACCGGGCATAAGGGAAGCAATTTTGTCATTAAAATCATTCATACCTTTCAGTGTCCTTTCAGCAAGGGTGGCGTTTTTTTTACATTATATCAACCCATTTTGATGATATTGTCAAGTATCACGACCTCGTGAAGATTCCATCCTACCGCCTTGTCAACGCAAACGCTGTTTCTCACCCGTTCGTCGGGCCTGCCAATCCCCCTTCCCTGCCCCATTTTTGTAATTTCCCTTTTATGTTTACACAAAAAACCTTGTAATTTTATTTGAGTCTGTTATCAGTTTGTTCAAACCGATTCAAATCCACAAGGGGGATGCGGAATGTGGGATCTAACAGAAAAGAAAGGGAAAAAAATGAAAAAAGCGGTATCTGTACTGTGTTTAATGAGTCTATTTCTTTTTTATTCGTCAGCGTTAACCCAAGCAGAAGAAACGCCTCACGCTTTGCTCAATTTGCAGGGATATCTTCTTTCCTGGAACGATGGGGATGTTAAAAATAAAATAGTTTCGTTTGTGGAATCTGTTGTAAACCCGAACAGTGAAGACTTTGTCCCGAGAGATCAGCGCAAGGCGTTTTTTGACATGGACGGAACACTTTTGTGTGAAAAGCCTAGCTACTTAGAGGTTGTTGTTGCAAAAGCAAAACTTGCGGAAAAAGTCAAAGCAGACCCCTCGCTTGCCTCACAACCGGTATATAAGGCGATTTTAGAAAATGATACCGATTATCTTTATAAGAACGTAAAAAATGTTATTGTCGAGGCATTCGCAGGTGAGACGTTACGGTCTTATAGAAACTATTGCAGAAACTTTCTCTATTCAACAATGCATCCTAAATATAATCGTCCTTATGTGGAGATGTTTTATACACCAATGCTTGAACTGATGGACTATCTTCGCGGCAATAGATTTAAGATCTTCGTGGCTTCCACATCACAACAAGAATTCGTCCGAAGCATATCAAGAGAAGTTTTAAAAATTCCCCAAGAGCAGATTATCGGTGTGATGGTCGGGTTTTCTTTAATAAACTTGGAAAAGGATGAACCACCCATATTTGTGAGAAACCGTGAATATTTTACACCGTATAATGCGGATGAAGCTAAGGTATTACGGATGCGAGAAAGAGGTGTTCTGCCTGTAATTTTCGCATTCGGGAATTCCGGCGGCGATTATGCCATGCTGGATGCCACGACCGACAGCGGTTTGCCCAACATGGTATGTATCCTTGATCATGATGATGCGGAAAGAGAATATGAATACCATAAACTTAAACTTCTTGAAAAAGCAAGAAAGAGAAACTGGACTATCGTAAGCATGAAAAAAGATTTTAAAATAATATTTCGGGGAAAATAATATCGGCAAAAAGACCGCATGAGGACGATTATGGGTCAATTGGGGTATACATTTGGTTCTCGGATGATGCGGCCTCTCCATAACAAAACGATGGATAAACAATGAGCTATGGGTCTTAATCTTTCGGTCATCATCCCCGCCCTGAATGAACAGGATTACCTGCCACTTTTGCTGGCAGACTTGAATGTTCAAAAAAAAGTAAGTCTGCAAATTATCATTGCTGACGGCGGCTCCACGGATGACACCATCGTACGCTGCCGCCCCTTTGATCCCGTCATTGTGCGAGCGTCTGGCGGGCGGGCCAGCCAGCTCAACGCGGGATTCAGAAAATCTACCGGTGACAATCTTCTTTTTTTACACGCGGATACGAGAATCAAAGATCCCTTCCTGTTGTCCAATGCCCTCGATCACTGGTGTACAGCCCTCGCGAATGCCAATCATAATATGGTAGCAGGGCATTTCCCCTTAAAATTCATACGTACTACCCAAAACAACGACATGTCCTTCAGATACGCCGAAGGCAAAACATATTTTAACAGGATAAATACCACCAATGGTGACCAGGGATTTTTATTAAGACGCTCTTTTTTTGAAAGCCTGGGCGGTTTTGACGAAAGTCAGCATTTTATAGAAGACCAGAAACTGGCCGAAAAGATTAGAACCCGGGGTACCTGGATTACCCTGCCCGGGCGATTATATACTTCCGGCCGCCGTTTTGAAGTCGAAGGCTTCAACCGCCTGTACATACTGATGGGCATGCTCATGGCGCTTTACAGCACCGGCCGCATGGAATTTTTTGAAAGATCAAGAGCCATTTACGCCAGCCAGGGTGAAACCGAGTTTTTGCGGTTAAAACCCTATTTTAGAACGGCCATCAAGATGTTTGTGTATGATCTGGGATTTTCCGGAAGTATCCGCGCCTGGTATTACATTGGGCGCTATATCCGTCAGAACTCCTGGCAGATGTTTTATTTTTTTGATGTGTTGTTCCAGACCTCTGTAAAAAATAAAAATTACCCGTTCCTTAAATTCCACGACAAGTATTTCCGGCCCGTAACCAACAACTCCGTCTGTGACGCGATCAACACATTAATTTCATTTTTCTGGTTTATGTTTGTACTGGCCCCCTATTTTTTTGTTGTAGACACCATTTGGCCGGGGGGTTTATCTCCAACTTCCGAAAAGCAAATATAAAAAACTCGGGCCCAGATCACTGCCCCTTTTGGTGGTGACGCCACTTTTTCAGACTTGCGTCGCAACTGGAAAAGGAGAAACCCTGGTTTGATAAACGACCGGTGCTAAACCGTTAAACTGGGCTATAACTTATTATTTAACTTTCCCCACAGAAGCGATATAGATGGAAAATGCCTCTTCACCATCAAGACCGAGCAGTTCATCCAGTTCTTCCTGATCATACGCTGCGATGGCACAGGCCCCGGCATCTATGGCCTCACAGGCAAGATAAAGATTCTGGCAGACATGCCCGGCATCCAGTGCAATGACCTTGTGAGCGGCAAGTCCATAGCGCCATTCCATCCGGTAAGGGATAGCGACCCAGATAAAGGTTACCGCGGATTTACCCGGGTAGGGCTGACCCAGGGAGGCGATAACCATTTTCTCTGAAAGCATGTCATCTGAAAATTCAAATACAAGCTGATGGGAAAGGGGCAGATATCGGTATATGCCGGGATCAAGACCATCAACATCAAGGATTACCAGATACGTCTCAAGGGCATGGCGGCACCCTGCAGAAGGGACATTCCGATACGCATGGCCATGGGTTACTTTTCCCCGCAACCCCTGGGTGCACCATAAAAGATACGCAAGTTCCTCCAGAGAAAGGCCGTAATTCAGATATGTCCGATGGCTTTTTCGATCACCAATCGCCTGTGTCAGGTCTGCCGATGGAATATTTTTCCACATGCCAGGTCCGGGAAGATCAATTCGACGCGCGTTCTCCGGGAAGGGCTTTTCAATAGGAGGAGAAGGAATCCCCTGATTTTGATCAGTAAATCCAAAGTTGATTTTTTTTCGGATATTGTCTTTAAGAAAATACCGGTACATTTTCAACTTTTCTTTTTCCATATCAAAGCTCGTTTATGTTGCCTGTTATTCCAAAATACCCGAACAGTAAAAAAATCAACAGATAAAGTTCTTTTCGGATATATGGCCTTTCGTGGTCTGGAAAAGCTTTTTACGAAACCATCAATCAATTCAGCCCCATCCCCATTACAAGCCCCACGGCAATGCCAAGTCCTATAAATATGGATCCCACGACAATTCCGATGGCAATATTACCTTCTGATAACTGCTTTGGCGTATCAAAGGGGGTCACTTTATCAAACAGCTTAAATCCCAAAAGCATAAATACAAGTGTAAGGATCACACCCAGAACTGCATATAAAAAATTAGCCACTATTATGCCAGCTTCCATTATTTCAGCACTCCTTTTACCTTATTTATTTTATTCACATATCCAATTGTTTCCCTGCTGTGCCTGCCGGTTACCTCAACGAGTTTTTTTTCAATAGATGGCCATATATTGGGATCCATGCCATTTTTTTTTGCGAGTTTCTGGGCCTTAAGAATATTTCCTTTCCCGGCATTGTATGAGCCAAACATGAATGCGATCCTGTCATCAAACGGCCTTTTTGCCTTCCATAATTTCCAGATCGCCCGGTCATAATAGATGCCGGCCGCAATATTCCATTTGGGCTGTTGCGCACTGCCTTTTATTGAAGGGTTTTTATACTTAATCTCCTCAAACGTTTTTGGCATTATCTGCATGATGCCTTTTGCGCCCACATGGGATTTTGCATCAGAATCCAGGTTGGATTCTGCAACGGCCTGAGATTTAAAGTATCTCCAGTCAAACCCGGGTCCAAAATAGTGTTTCGTATACTTTTTAAAATACGAATCATATTGGGTAACGTTGTTGTACCGCTCAAACCCAAACAATGCCACCGGAGACCATAAAATCACTATTAAAACACCGGTTAGATATTTTGAAAAAAATCGCATAAAAAATAGTACCCGATAACTAAATTTCTAGAACCAAAAAGGCCCCATACGGTAGGGCCATTACCATGGTTTGGTGGAGCATCGAATCAATCAGGGTCTATCTCTTCTCCCGGACCGAATTCCTTTTTCAACTGAAAGGATCGTTCCAGATATTTTTTAAGTTTTTTCTGGGCGGCCCCATAAACGGTTCCTTCAGGATAATTGCAGTTCTCATCGCGTTGACCGGCGGACACACCGGTCAATATTTCAATGCCCTCCTCCACGGTTGCCACCTGATAAATATGAAACTTACCCTTTTTCACGGCATCAATCACCGCACGCTTGAGCATCAGGTTTTTCACGTTGGCCTTTGGAATGAGAACGCCCTGCCTGCCGGTGAGGCCTTTTCCCAGACACATTTCATAGAACCCTTCAATTTTTTGATTTACCCCGCCGATGGCTTGAATTTGGCCCTTCTGGTTCACAGAGCCGGTCACTGCGATTCCCTGTCGAATAGGAATTTCGGAAAGACTGGAAAGAATCGCATACAACTCGGTGGAAGAGGCGCTGTCCCCATCGATGCCGCCGTAGCTCTGCTCAAACGTAATACTGATGGCCAGGCTCAACGGATAATTCTGGGCAAAGGTTCTACCCAGATACCCGGAAAGAATCAAAATGCCCTTATCATGGGTCTTGCCGCTCAATTTGGCTTCCCGTTCAATATTGACGATTCCCTGTTTGCCCATATACGTCTCAGCCGTAATGCGCGAGGGACGTCCAAAGGTTA
>CAZFXX010000220.1:0-5542 GCA_964522985.1 uncultured Desulfobacteraceae bacterium | reverse complement strand
CTGCGGCGGTGATCCGGCCTGTGTCAAGGAGTGCGAGCCTAAGGCCATCGTCTTTGCCGAGGGAGATAAAAAAATGCGTAAAATAAATGGGTTGCAGATGAAGCAGCGCATTAAAACCGGCAGCCCGTCCGAAAAACGTCATCAGGTAGGTGTTAACCTGATGGCCTTGGCCAGAGGGTAAACCCATCCATGTTTGGCATATGGACCGGGGTCGGCGGAATTAACCGCCCGGCCCCGAATTATTTTTTCAAAAACAGCAAAAAAAGAAATCGTTTGGCCCTATTTCATCATGAGGCCTTTTCCCAATCTTCGACTTCCCGTCTTCGTTCCATCCGATATGACATTCATTGCAATGATGGTCATTCATGCCATTGGCTGAAATACAGAAATTGTTAACCGAATATCCGGATTTGCCCTGTTGATTGTCCGGCGGTGAATTGGAATCAAACCACTTCCAGTGAAGGGCTTTTTTCAGCTACTCGGATTCTGGGCGTCAGCCGGGTCACCATCTGGAAAAAAATTAAAAAATTCAGCATTGATTTATCCGCTGATTTGCGGGACTGATATTTTGTCCGTTGGAGATATAACACTCCGGTTGATTCAAGTATCAAAAAGATATTCATAGCTCATTGATGAATCAGGCTCCGAACCCTATCTTCGATCCGGTCTCGGACAGAGCGCATGAAATCCAAAGACCGGCCGGCAGGATCCGGCAGGTCCCAGTCCATGATTTCGGCTCCCGGCACAAACGGATATTGTTCACCACAGCCCATGGTCACCAACAGTTGCAGGGATGTCTCGGCAATCATGGGCTCAAGAGCGCGGGTTTTCCGAAACTGCATATCGATCCCCTTTTCAGCCATCACCCGGACCATGTCCGGATTGATCCGGTCTGCCGGCTCGCTTCCCGCGCATTGGGCATCGATTCGATCACCGGCCAGATGCGATGCAAAAGCCGCGGCCATCTGGCTGCGGCAGGCATTTTCCCGGCAGACAAACAAAATCCTTTTTCTGGTGACAAGGGGCAGTACAAGCTTACCTGCCTCTCTTTTTACATCCGCTAAAACATCCGGATAATTTCGCATATCCCCCTTTTCATCGATGCCCCGGTAAACCAGGCTGCCGCAGTATCGTGCCCCTATAGCATCGAAAAAATACCGGGTCGTTAAAACAAGCCCGTCAAACAGGTTCTCTCCTCTGGACCCACCCACCGAAAGCATAAATCCGCGCCGGGTTTTTACCAGCGGGTCCTTGAGTTTCAATCGATATTTTGCCGACCAGAATGTCTGGCACCGATCCACCAGGGTCTTGAGTTGGGATGTCATATTAAAAAAGAAAACAGGTGTGGCGACAACAATGACATCGGCCCTGCGCAGCAGGGTATAAATCTTTGTGGCCATATCATCATCTGTTATAATACAGCGCCCCTTTTTCTCACAAAACCCGCATCCAAGACAGGCGGTAATGTTTTCGTTGCAGACATCGATGGTTTGAATCATTGCCCCCAGGGTCTGCACCTCTTTCATAAATGCAGATAGCAGATACCGGGTATTCCCGTTTTTTCTAGGACTTCCCTGCAAGCCTAAGGCAAACATTAATATTTTCTCCTTTTATAAAAAACGGCTGTTTACAGATCAAAATTGTGTAAAAATAGCACCACTGTCCATTGAAAGCAGCCAGGGCCCATCCATGCTCCTGCGCATGGCATCGTATCTGAATGTAAAACGTTGATTTTATGATATACGATACAGTGCTTTAACACAACAGGGCTGGCTTGCGAAAGTCCATTGACTTTCAACCTGTAGTTTTGTAGTAGTTATTATGTTCTACTAATACAGGGATTTATGCTGGACAATCGAAGATGTTGATAATGTCCCCGAGATTGTGCTTCCCTGCTATACAGGGAAACCACCGGAGATGCACCCTTATCCATGCAGTAGACTGAATGAAAAACAGATCAAACAAAAACTCGACACTCAAATATAAACAGACACGACCAAAGAGGCAATAATGTGTGATACCTTTGTGGCGCTTTCATCTATGACCGGCGATGGTTCAATTATTTTTGAAAAAAATAGTGACCGTGAATCAAACGAAGCCCAGGTCCTGGAATATCACCCATCCCGCGCGTACGCCAGGAACGCTCAAAAAAAGATTTCCTGTACTTATATTACGATTCCCCAGGCTGAAGAAACATATGCCGTTTTACTCAGCCGGCCTTTCTGGATGTGGGGAGCTGAAATGGGTACCAATGAGAAAGGTGTTGTTATCGGAAATGAAGCCGTGTTTACAAAAATGCCCTATTCAAAAACCGGTGGGCTGACAGGTATGGATCTGCTTCGTCTGGCACTGGAACGCTCGGCCACTTCGGCCCAGGCCCTTGAAACCATTGTCGGGCTTCTTTCAGATTACGGTCAAGGCGGTACCTGCGGGTATCAAGATAAAAAATTGCGCTACCATAACAGCTATATTATCGCTGATCCCGATACCGCCTGGGTACTTGAAACATCCGGAGATTTATGGGCAGCAAGTCTGGAATGTGGCAACGTCCGGTTTTGAGCAGGTAAATTTTTAAAAAAGGTGAATACGAATATGGCATTTATTGAACTTCCGGATATAGAGACGGTAGACAAACCTTTAAAAAAACAATTTGACAAAGTAAAAGCGATTACTGGTGAAGTCAGTGAACTGGTAAGAATTCTTGGGGTTCGACCGGATATTCTGGATATGACGAATCACATGGTCAAAACGCTTCTTTTCTCCAAAACCCAACTTGATATTAAAATCAAAGAATATATTGCGATCCTTGTTTCTCTTGAAAATGGCTGTTCTATATGTGTGGGAGAACATGAACGCATCGCAAAATTATTGAAAATTCCCGATGAGGTGGTAAGTCAGATAAAAGATGGCTTTGAAAACACACCGCTGGACGAAACAGAAAAAAAGCTATTACGGTTTTGCAAAAAAACAGCCCGCGAGAGCTATAAGGTGATCAAAGAAGATTTTGATTTACTGCGACAAGTCGGTTATTCCGATACTCAGCTTTTAGAAGCGGTCGCTATCGTAGGCTATTTCAATTATATCAATGTAATATCAAACGCCATGGGCGCAGAAAAATAGCAAATAAACAGTTTAGACCTGTGCGGGTGATTTTTCTAATAGATAGTTTTAAATATGCTTTGTTTATCTATCTATTTTATGTAACCGCACGGGCCCAAAATTTAAAGGGGCTAAGCTGTTTTAACGACTCGTCCGGATTTAATACAGTTGGTGCAGACCATCATTTTTTTTGTTACACCGTTATGTAGGATTCGTACCCGTTGCAGGTTCGGATTAAACCGCCGTTTGTTTTTATTGTGAGCATGACTTACATGATTACCCACCAATGGCTTTTTGCCACATATCTCACACATTTTAGACATATTTGCCTCTCTTTGGCCCTGACAGGGTTTTTGTTATAAATATCCTTGAAAACAGAAGTGAGTTTTATACATAAAAACAATGCGTGTGTAAAGGTTTATTTTTTCTTTTTTTGCTGCAGCTTTTGATCACTCAGGGCAATGTATTCAAGGGCCTGTTGATGAACACCTACATCAGGATAATTTCGCAGCACCGATTTAAAGCGGTTCGAGGCTGCCTGATAGTGTTTGCTTTTGTAATAAAAAAGACCCACATAGAACTCATGGCCGGCAAGACTTTTAACACAGGTTCTAATGTCTGCAGAGGCTTTAACAGCATAGGCGTTGTCGGGAAATTGCTTGAGCAGACGCCTGAAAGCTGCCAGTGCCTTGCGGGCAGTGCTCTGGTCCCGGTCAATGGTGTCTATCTGCTCAAAATAACAAAGCCCGATTTGATAAACAACATAAGGAATGGCCTCGTTGCTGGGATGAAGACCTTCAAATTCCTCGTATGCAAGAACGGCATCTTCGTATTCCTGCAGGTGATAGTAGGCATCGGCGATTTTCAATTCTGCAAGTATAGCGTATTTACTGAACGGGTACCAGTCTTTCAGTTGTTCAAACAATTCTATGGCGCTTTTATATTTTCCGTTCTGAAATTCATCCATACCGTCAGCGGCAAGTTCCGGCGCTGTTTGCTCATCTTTGGTCTGAAACCATGCACATCCGCTGAACAGAAATATTGAAATAAGGCTCAGGATTACGATTCGTTTCATTTTTTCATACTATCTTTTTAAAGTTCACCCCTTTTTTGCAAAAAGGGAACAAAATTAAACAACACTCAGTCATACGGCCACTTTGCGTGGCCCTGAACAATAAAAACCACCTGCCGGTGCAGATGGTCGGTATTCCTTAGAAAAAATTGTTAAGGGCTTCTTCAAGTTTGGCCTTGGCCACCAGGCCGATGATCTGATCGGCCAAATTGCCGTCTTTGAAAAACATCAGGGTCGGGATGGCTTTAATGCCGAATTTTACCGGTGTAAACGGATTGTCGTCAACATTGCATTTGGTAAATTTTACTTTACCGTCAAAAGACGCCGACAGTTGTTCAATCATCGGCCCGATTGCTTTGCAGGGTCCGCACCAGGGTGCCCAGAAATCAACCAGCACAGGTTTGTCCGATTGCAGCACTTCAGCCTCAAAACTATCATCGGTAATTTCTAATGCCATGATATATTGTCCTTTTAATTGGTTATCCGGAAAATTAAAATCATCGGGTTATCTAATGTCGCCCTGACCGGAATATATGATTCAGCCGGACGGTCAATACAAGCCTTAAATTGTTTCTATCGCAACCCTGTGCGTGTGTCAATTCAAATCCAAGTGCCCGCAGGGCAAACACATCCACTTGTCAGTAAAGCACTATGCCGGTCTGTCTTTGTGGAAAACGATCTGCTGTTAAAGGGGCTTTGGTTTGCCCCGTCTCTGAAAAGTTTTAATTACTGTCCTTTAAAAATCGGTTTTCTTTTATCCAGAAAGGCGGAACGGCCCTCCTTGAGATCTTCACTGTTTAAAGCCGTTGTCACCAGTTTTTCGGCTTCTGCAAGAAAGGCGGCATCCAGGGACATTCGCTCCCCAAGCATATTAAGCATTTTTTTAATCCCCCTGACTGCTAAGGGGGCGTTTCCAGCAATTTCAGCGGCTAAAGCATAGGTTCTCTGGACCAGGTCATCTCTTGGAACCAGATGATCAACCAGCCCCATTGCCTTGACTGCTGATCCGCTGTATGTTTTTCCGGTCAGAAAAATTTCCCTGACTCTGGCCATACCGAGTACCTCCACAAATAGTTGCAGGCCGGCAGGCGGATAGACCAGGCCGAGTTTGGCAGGCGGCATCCCCGTTTTGATATCATCGGCCCCAATGCTGATATCGCAGGCCATGGCCAGATTGAGTCCACCCCCGAACGCATGCCCGTTCATCATGGCAATGACCGGGTACGGAAAATTCCGGATGCTGCTCAGTGCCAGATCAAAGGGGTTGTCTTTTTTCAGCAGACGTCTATTTTCAGGATCGGCATCCATTGATATCGTACCGATATCATATCCTGCGGAAAAAACAGAGCCGCTTCCCCCGGTCACCACCAC
>CAZFXX010000219.1:0-5586 GCA_964522985.1 uncultured Desulfobacteraceae bacterium | reverse complement strand
GAGGTGTTGTTCGAACCCGCCCTTGTTTTCCCCGGATTTTCCAGAAAATGCACCAATGCGGTAACATGTTGAGATGCGCGGCAATATTTTTGCACATACGCCGCTCCGGCCCGGCTGCAGTTTCGAAAGTATTGTTCATCGGTCAGCAGATCGAGTGCTTTTTGCCATTTTGCGGTGCTGTCGGCCAAAACCAGTGCCGGTGTCTTGAATCGGTACATGTCCTCTATGGGCGACGCTATCACAGGCACACCCCATGCCGCCGATTCGAAAAACTTCAATCCGGATTTGCACCGGTTGAAAAGCGTGGATATCAGAGGGGCGATGGTGATGCGGCTTTGTGATATCAAGCGCGGCAACGCAAAATATGGGACGCGTTCCATTAATTCAAGTTGATTTTCATTAAATTTTTTTTTGTCAACCGTCAAGGGTCCTATGATTCTTAACTTTGCCTGTGGATGATGATTCATAAACGCACAAAGGACATCCTCAACCAAAGCAAAATCACTGTCGTGACTTTTTGATCCGGGCAGATAGGTTATGCGACAGGTGCTGCCGGCTTTTTTCTTCATCGGCCCATACCCATCCAACCATGCATCGGAAACAAAATTGGGAATCACACCTGTCTTTGCTGAAGGTTTTAATTTTTGTATTTCGGCGGCCAAGGGGCGGGTCGAGACTGAAAAAAAATCGAATAAAGTCAATGTTTTATAATTTTTCTGATATTCTTTCGCCATGGCAGGCAGGGTGTATTGCCGGTTGGTAACGCCGGGAGAAACGGCGGCATGGTCCCGATTAAATATCAAATCATCATAGTCTGCAATCAAGATTCGATTTAATTGTCTGGCCTTGTTGACGATTTTTATCATTTTTATGCCAGGAGAAGGCCGATGACATACGATGACATCATATCGATGGATTGTTTCTAAAGAAAGATGGTTGACAGGGGATACATCCACCAGATGATGTTCATTGGACAAGGCTTCGGCGGGATTATAGCAGCGGTATCGGGTCGAGGGGTTTTCGTAGGCCGATACTGCACTATAGCCATTTGTAAGGTAGAGAACATTCATAAGGCGTGGCTGCCGGTGCGATCAATTTTCCGAAACCGGCTGCCAGTTGATTGAGGTGTCATATTGACCGATGGGCAATTGTTAGAAAATTCGGATGGAAACCCGCCGTAAAACGAACCGTTTAACTGGGTATGGCAAATGATGTAATTTCTGAACCTGCGAAAAAAACCCCGTTCAGGCGGGATATAATCTCTCCAGAATTTATCCAGACTCATTCCCCGGCATGTCAGGCCCTCGATATCATAAAACGCTCTTCCAAGCACCATTGTTGGCGTTTTATGAAATAATGAGGCGATACCGACAGTGCTGTTGATGGTAATAGTTCCGAGGGCGTTGATAAGGCAGGTGGGCAAATGAACATCATGAACAGCGTATACTCTTTTTTTTATCCCCAAATGATTTGCGAGCCTGAAAATGGTGCTTGAATAATCTTTCCTGCCTCGGTCAATGGGATGATGCTTGAAGACCAGCAAGGCATTGCTATCTGCATATCTTGCAAAAGATGTCATGACAGTTTGAATAAAATTTTCAGTATTATCAAATTGTGAATGCACACAAATCTGGAAATCACCCATGGTCTGCAGCGGCACAAAAAAATATTTTTTCGACAGGTCTCCTGCAAAACGGCGGTTAAATTTTTCTTCCGCATAGTTATAGATATATTTCCGGATCCCGTTTCGCAATCCCCAGGCCATTTCACGAATCACTGAAGAATTTCTATGATGCACATAAAAGGGATAGCGATGCCACATCGCCCGCATGGAAAGATAGTATATGATGGTATGAAACGTCCATCTGTAATAGCTGTATTTAATGGGATTGTTGCTGGTCAGGTCAATTTCGGTTGAATCGCTTTGAATGTAGGGTTTTCTGTCGCGTGGAAGGTTGCTAAAAGCATTTACGCCGCCTTTTTCCAGTGTGATGAAATCAGGCCGAATGTAACCTTCCTCGAAGACATAAACAGCAATATCCAATTCATTGGCTATGGTTATGGCTTTTTTGTGATAGAACCGGCAATCTCCGTATAAAAACAGGCAATCGATACGATGTTTTATTAAAAATGTTTTTAAAAATAATTCCCACCGAAATTTTTCATCCCGGTAATGGGTTATATTGTCTTTGTTGGCATAATAATAATCACCACCGTTAAAACAGATCCTGTGGGTCAGTGCAGCGTTTTTTCGGAAAAAATGATCCAATTTCTTAAAAAATGGGCCCATGGGCCCCTGTAAGAGCAATATGTTTTTTCCGTTTATCTCTTCAACTATTTTCATTTCATCTTTGACGGTCTCGTAAAAAGTCCAACTCCTGCGTTGCGCTGCATTTCGCAATCATTCAACGTACGATAAGTACGCCTCATGATTTAAAAATTTGCGCGCCTTGAATTTGAACTTTTTACGAGACAGTCATCCTTGTTTTATTTATAAAACAGATAGAGCCACCCGCCCGCCTCACCTGAGCAAGAGCGATGGCGGGCAGGAGCGATACCACAAATTTTCGTATCCTATTCAAATTTCGGGGTAAATCATGGTCATAATTTGAAGATCAGTGTCGCAGTTATTGTCTACAATATTCTTATCATTAATAAAAACAATTTATTGAAAATTAAGAAGAAATTGTCTTCCAAGCACAGATAAGGGCAAAAACTCCAACTTACCTCGAAATTTGAATAGGATACGAATTTAGCTATATTAGATCCCTGCACCCCTCTATTGCCCTTCTCACTTTCCGGATGGTCCAGTCTCGAAAATTTTGCGATAATCGGTGGGTCGCAGAAGAAAAATAACGCTGTTGTTCTTTTTCAAGTGCATCTAAAAGTGCGCCCAACTCGCAAAATTCGCCTGTTTCAGGATGAAGATAGCGCGGATAGATCAGCAGGGCGCCGGCCACCAGTTCCCGGAGACTTAATTGGCGTATGCGCCTTTTGCATATCCGTCGATCCTCGGTAAGCCCCCACCCGGCATAAAAAGGCATACCATAGGTAATGACCTTTTTTGAACGGAGCAATGCGTCAAATCCGCAAAGGGATGTTATGGTATGGATTTCGTCTGCATATTCAATACAACTGTCAATACTTCGGTTTTTCACAATCCGGTTGCAGTATTTATAAACAAACGCATCGGGAACGGCGCCGGCTCTGTTTCCGGCCAGAACATCGGGATGCGGTTTGTAAACGATATAATCAGAAGGGTTATTTTTCCTCACGGTGGTTATCAGATCTGAATTGGTCATACCGTATCCACCAAAGCGTATGGACGCATCATCTCCGACCTGCCCGACCACTAATATACATTTATCATTTTTTTTATCTGGTATTTCCAGTTTTTTGTGCGGCAGGTGGTTATATTTTGAAAAACCGCTTTTTCTAATTCGCGCTATAATGGTATCAGCCCTTTTAAAAAGACCGGTATGATTTTCAAAATCATATGTATTTAAAATATGCTCCAGATCACTTTCCCGGGATGGATCGATATAGAGTCCCCGCGAGTCCACAACCAGTGAATATCCGCAATTCAGGTCTGAGCCAAGGGCCACTGAACGAATAAAACCGTCTTCAACCCGGAAAACAGGTATATTGTTCAGCTGGGCGTATTTTTGGACCGCTTTGAATTTCAATTTACCCCAGATAAAAATTTTAAAGCCGCCGTTCAATTTTTTTTTCAGCGTTTGTTCCAGGCTACTGCAAAAATGAATCTGATTTTTATCATAGGCTTTGAAAAATTTTTTAATAGAATTCCGCTTCCACCAGGTAAACCCGAAAAAAACAAGATTTCCCCTATTCACCAGATTGATATCCCTATACTTTTTGATGGTATAAATCGTATCGATAATATCAGTTTTTTTACGGGTAAACGGATTAAAATACAGCGGATAGAGTATGCAGGCACCGGCAAAAAGGTGTTTGAAACTGAGTTTTCGGTTTCGCCGCGGGTGCGGCACCCTGTCATCGGTCAGGCCCCATCCGGCATAAAAAGGCATCCCGAAACAGACCACCAGTTTGCCGAGAAGCAGTGCCTCGAACCCCATCTGGGAGGTTTTCGTATATACTTTGTCGACGTTCTCCATCAGTGAAAGGGGATTCACCGCGTGGGTAATGGTCTTTATTTTTGTTTTAAAACAACCCGGATCGATATCGGATTTTTTTTTACCGGCCAAAACGTCCGGATGAATTTTGACATACACATCGGCCCCGGGGTTTTCCGTAATTGCCGCTTTGATCAACTGATTTGGGGGAAATATTTTTGTGCAGCCGTAGGCAAGGGACATGTCTCCGCTGGTCTGGGCAATCACAAGCACTTTTTTCCGGCCATTATCCGGAAAAAAATCGGGGCTTAGCTCCGGGGCTGCGTTATATTTGGAAATTTTGTAACGGTCGATGAGCCGTATGGCTTTTTCGGCGGTTTCCATCAGGGCCCGGTTGGTATTGAAATTATATTCAGACAATATCTTCTCAAGCCGCGATGCTTGGGTGGCGTCATAATAAATGCCCAGATCATCGGCTACCAGCGAAAAAGGCGGAGAATCGTCAACCCCGAGTCCCACGGACCGAATAAAGCCGTCTTCAAGTGCTACATAAGCCAGATTGTGTTTTCGGGCAAACACTCTTGCAGCCCTTGCCTTAGGCTTGTTTCCCCAACCGGCCACCAAGGCGTCCTTTATACATTTTTTCGGGCGCAGGGAGATATGGTCACCAAAGATATTCCGCAAAATTTCATGCTTGGCGATGCCCCGGGAAAAAGTGATCAGACCTTTGGCCTGAAAATTCTGCCCAGACAATAAATTAGTGGTTGTGTTATCTTCTTTCACGGGATTGTTTTGTCTCAGTACAGTACGTCTTTTTCAATTAATACTATTTTTCACCATGAACCATGAAGAAAAGCTTTGTTTTATAATCTGGCCAAAGGCGGGAAAACCTTCATGCGCTTCATGGTAAAAAATACAATGCAGGTCAGGCACCAAGGCGCGAATATGAAAATGATAGCTTAACCCTGAAGGCACATTTTATACACAACAACAACTATTCACCATGAAGTGCATGAAGAACATGAAGAAAAACCAAGGCATTATCTGATCTTACCCTTCAAGTTCTTCAGTAACTTCATGGTAAAAGAACAGATTTTTTTAACCACTGACCACACGGAATACACGGAAAAGGTATTTTTGCCACGGATTTACACAGATTTTTACGGATACCAGCAACTGCGTTCAGTTACCATTGATTCCTGATCTTATTTTTTAGTAAAAATTTTATACCGATAAATGTATAAATATCGACGTTTTGGAAATTGTAATAAAATAATAGGACGGCGCTATGCCTTAAACAAAAGTCTCTCTGTGTATTCTGTGTATTCTGTGTATTCCGTGGTTTAATGTTTTCCTCAGATATTTTTTTGACCACTGACCACACAGAATACACGGACAATGTATAATTCTTGCTCCCAAGTGTTTGCATAATAATGCATGGGTGCGATCTTTACCCGTCAGGGGATAGTCAACGGACTGTTGCCCAGTTCCT
>CAZFXX010000218.1:0-5625 GCA_964522985.1 uncultured Desulfobacteraceae bacterium | reverse complement strand
GTTATACGGTGGCAAGATTGTGTGAATTAACTTGAGAGAAGTGTTTTTTAACTTCTTTTTCGATTATTTTACCTACTTTACTTTTGGCTATTTTCATATTGTAACGCACCTGTAGGTTGAGCCAGAATTCAGGCTCAATTCCAAAATACTTGCCGAGACGTAATGCAGTATCAGCGGTAATTTCTCTTTTGCCATGTATAATTTGACTGACCCGATTTGCAGGGACATTAATGTCTTTCGCTAACTGATTTTGAGTGATCTTCATTGGTTTAAGGAATTCTTCCAATAATACATCGCCCGGAGTGATTGGAGTTAACTTAGTTGCCATGATTTTTTTATCCCTTGTGATAATCAACAATTTCAACATCAAAGGCATTTTCTTCGATCCATATAAAACAAATACGCCACTGGTCGTTAATTCTGATACTATGCTGCCCGCTTCTGTTGCCTTTTAATTGCTCAAGCCTATTGCCTGGAGGAATTCGCAAACTTTTCAAAGAAATAGCCGCATTTAAAACCTCAAGTTTTATTCTTGCTACTCTGGAAATATTTCTTAATCTCTTAACATTAAAGTCTTCAAAAAGTTTTTCCGTATCTTTGCATTTGAAGATCTTGATCATAATTCAATGCTATGACGCCTAACGTCATTCGTCAACAATAAAATTGGATTTAAAAGCCGAATCGCCGTGCTGATCTGCGCCATGGGCAGCGCAAGCAAGCACATCAGTTGTCGTCGATTGATCAGAGAATATCTGCAGGGCGGATTTTCGATTTCATTATAACCACAAAAGAGCCATTTAGATAGCCGGCCGACAACACCGGATCTGACCATATTCAGGTGAATATATAGCATGCAGCGGACCAAATGGGCATCGTCCTGAACAGCGGTTGCATGGTACCGGTCCTCCCGGAAGGCACCTTTTCGATTTTTCCGAATATTATACGCCTGGGCCGTGCGGCCGGCGACCAGCTGGATGGCCTTGGGCAAAGAATCACGGTTTCCCGTATCCTGGACAAGCAGATGGATGTGTTATGTGATTCGAGGTAACGGTATAGTTGAGTATCCGTAAACCATACCGTTTTTGGGCCTCATGCAGCCAGCGCAGCCAGCATCTACGATCCCGGACGAATTTGAGCAAAAATTCCTTCTTGTGGCATTGATGGGTTACGTGCCATATCAACCCCGGTATGTAATATCGGTTTCCCCTCGGCATAATTGTCCTGCATGACACCATTTTGCTTAGAGGCCTGTTTTTGACCTCCAAAACGCCATTCTAAGACTCAAAAATACCCCTACTAATGCCGTATTTTTAATATTAACGATATATTGTTCCGGCCCGACCCGCTGACGCCACTCTACTACCGTTTTCTCGGACCAAACCTGACTCGATAGGACTGCCGAGTTCAAAAGCAAATCAGTCTATTGTCAGCCGAACCGGTGATTTCCCCCATTGCCGGAAAATTCCAAACAATTGTTCAAACTCTTTGCGAAAAATTTCGTAATCAGATCGGGATAGATATCGGTTGGCCCCGCTGCTGCCCAGGGGAACGATATCTTCGGTCCAGGAATAACCGAGATCCTTGAAGACAGTTTTAAACCTTTGGTTTAATCGCCGGGTGGAATGGCGGCTGCCGCTATGATCGAGAAACCATCGGCGCGGAGAAAAGGCTCCGGGGTTTTCCAGCACCTGCGAGATGGCCCGGGGAAGATCCTGATCCGCCACGGCAATGCCGGTTTCAGGGGTAAAAAGATCCATGTTGACTCCGGCAGTGCAGGTGCTGATGATACCGGGCAGGTCGGACCGGAAAAATTCATAGATATCACGGCAGCTATTTTCATGCAGCGCCAAATGAAGTCCAATACGGCAGCCGGCCAGGTGAAAAGGGACCTCCCGCCGAAGCAGATTAGCCCGGACGGTCACCCGTTTTTCCAGACCGAAATCATGGACCTGCTTTTCAAATTTTCCCACATTTGCCGCCTCCCCCCGACCGATCACCAATGCGGTTTTTTTTTCGAGCAGGGGATGGCCGAGCAATTCCAGGAAAAAAAAGTGCCGCTTGCGGGGCATATCGTCAAAGGTAGCATTAAACACGATATCATGGGTTTTGGCCCTGCCCGTAGCAATGGGTTCGTCCGGGTCAAGAAAATCGCCATGGGCCATATGCGTCGTCAATGTTCCCGGCTGGCTGCGCATAAAGGCAGCGTCATCCGAACCTCCCAAGCCCCAGAGGCACGGATCTTCCAATTCGGAAAAAACCCGGCACCAGGTCTGACGGTAAAGCACCCCCCAGGGAGGTTCAATATACAGAAAATAACTTTTATTCAACGCTTTCAACAATTCCGGATCATGGAACAGGTAAGGCAGAGAAAAAATGCGCAGAATTCCTTTTGATTCGGGGAGATACGGTTTTTTAAGTATCTGGCAGAAATGGCAAAGCTTGAATTTTTTCTGTCGTTTTTTAACGAGTTTTGCCTGAATCTTTTCCTGTTCACTGGTGAGGAGTTCTGCCACTTCAGGGAAATGTTTCAATTCGATAGTTGTCTTTTTCAACCATAGCCATTGTCCTGGAAATGGAAGCCGTGAAAGAAAAAGTTGCGCCTGCTGACCGGCAAACCGATGAACGACATTTTCCGCCTGCCGTTCAAAGATCTCTTTTAACGACTTGAGGCTTTCGTAAGGCCAAAACAGTCCTTTTGACTGTTCCAGCTCCGCACGCTGCCAGACCAACAGATCGTAAAGCCTTTCAACTATCTGATTTCGCAGGTTCTGATAAAATTGCGGATCGTTAGATGTAAACAGGGCGCCTGTTTTCGCATATTCAAAAAATTCCGACAAGATTTTAATTGAATTTGTTTCCATTCTCACACCTCGATACCATGTTGGGTTAAGCGTGCCGGCAGTCTTGTTCCGGATAGGCTGGCGAAATTGACCGCCTCCAGCACTAAGGAATCATGCGCACTGCTGAAAATATGAAGGTGTGCTTTTTTTAATAAAGCAGGTTCCTCCGGCAAAAAAAATCGACCAGAAAGTTTATAGACAAGCGCCTTTAAAACACCTTCGTGACAGACAACCAGTACTTTTTCGCCGGGCCAATATTTTGCAGCTTCCAGTAAGGCCCGGCGGGTGCGGTAATAAACAGCATTACGTGATTCACCGTCCGGTGGACAAAAATCCCAGCCTTTTTGTATCTGTTCAGCAAGAACTTTACCATGTTCGTTTTTCAGCTCAACTATGGTACGGCCTGTCCAGACGCCCCAGTCCTGCTCACGAAGCAGCCGGTTGAAGATAGATGGGATATCAAAAAAGGTCTGAATATGACCAACAGTTTCTCTGACCCTGCCAAGATCGCTGGCAAGGATTTTCGTCCAGCCTTGCGCCTGAAAAAATTTACCCCACTTTCTTGCCTGCACTACCCCCTCTTCTGTTAATGGTGAATCCTGTTGGCCCTGGATCCGTTTTTGAACATTCCACTCTGTCTGGCCATGCCTGAGCAGGCCGAAGGTGGTTATCTGATTACCGGGTATGCCCATTTTTAGGTACCTTGGCTGATTGATAATAAAACGCGCGCCATATGCTTATAATTTATATCAAGGTTGTGATCTTTGCGAATAGAATCTGCCGCATTGGCACTGAATTTTTCCCGCAAAGCGTCATCGGACAACAAGTCTCTGATGTTTCCGGCAAAAGCAATTCTGTCATATGCCGGCGAAAGCAGACCGGTTTTGCCGTGCGTAACCACTTCGGGAATGCCGCCGTTGTTAAAAGCAACCACCGGGATTCCGCATGACTGAGCTTCAAGATAAACCATGCCGATAGATTCACGAATTCCCGGAAAAACAAAGAGGTCGCCGGCACTATAAAAACTGCTCATTTTTTCACGTGGAATTTTGCCTACAAACTTGACCCTGCCGGGAAGCAGTCGGGCAGCTTGTTTTTTAAGAAAATTTCGTTCGCTGCCGTCTCCGGCAATGACAAGGCTGAAATCAATGTCAGCGTGTTCGGCCAAAGTTTTCAAAAGCCATAGCAGTCCCCTGGTTTTAACATCAGGCCTGAACATGGCAGCAGAAAGAAGGACAGGCGTATCGCCAATGGACCATTTTTGTCGGAAGGATTTCCCGGCATTTTCGTCATAACAGAATTGGTCGGGGTAAATTCCTGGCGCAACGTAGGTTAATTGCCCTTCCGGAACAATTCGTTTAAGATTTTTAAAATCTTGCCGCTGGTTGGTAAAGATATGCCTTGCTGAAAGCAAGGCATGTTTATTTAACATAAAACCCGGCAATGTCTTAATACTGCGTTTTCGTTTAGTGGAATAGATACCCTGAAATATCACATAGGGCAGATTAAGTTTTCGACAAAGATACGGCCCGAGAAGATCCGGCGATTTGTAATAGGTATGATACGTGAGCCACAGATCAGGAGCAAAGCGAGTAAGTATTTTTCTGACCTTTTGGGCTTCTGAAAAAGTCTTTATAAGCCGGAACGGT
This sequence comes from uncultured Desulfobacteraceae bacterium, assembly GCA_964522985.1. Classification (GTDB taxonomy): domain Bacteria; phylum Desulfobacterota; class Desulfobacteria; order Desulfobacterales; family 4572-123; genus 4572-123. Next base: position 1,136 of record CAZFXX010000218.1, on the reverse strand, counting down.
TTCCAGTAAATCCATCTGGTTCTGTGACGACTGGGGACAACAACTTCGTGATGATGTTTTTGGAGAAAATCCTTAATACCATTTGCGATAATAAGGTCTCCGGAAGGATTGGCATGGTCTAAAGGCTTAAACGGTGCATAGAAAGCGATTCGCATTTAAGTTCTCAGTTTTTGATTTTTGGTTTATCGGCAACCGGTACCCGCTTTCCCTTTCCCGGTCACTGTTTCACACCTTCATCCCGTCTCTCCACCTCGCTCATTTTCCTCTAAGCAAGGGCCTTCCGATACAGTTCAGCCAGCACCTTAATGTGTTTTTTATTGTCAAAGCCATCAATAACTTTTTGCCGGCCGTGTTCTTTGACTCGTGCCCGGAGCGACTCGTTGGTCAGCAAAGTGAGAATGGCGTCCGCCATACGTTCCGGGTCAGACGGTGGTACCGTGAGTCCTGTGGTGTTGTTTTCAAGTATTTCAGGAACACCGGAGACGGTTGTCGCCACCGCAGGAACCGCCATAGCCAGACTTTCAACAAGTACATTCGGTATGCCGTCCCGGTCGCCGTTTTTTGCAATTTTGCAGCCAAGAACAAATAGATCCGATTGCCGGAAAAGCGCCAAAACTTCGTTATGGGTCTGTGCTCCAGCCCAGCGGCAGTTATTCTGCAACCCGAGCTGCCGTATCAGTTGCAGGATGTCATCCCGATCATCACCATCTCCCACCAGGGTGTGATTAAATGCAATCCCTTGATCCTGAAGAATTTTCAAGGCGGCATAAATAGTGGAAAGGCCTTTTTTTTCAGTGATCCTTGCCACAGTCATTAATGAATAGGGTTCTTTGGCTGCCTTGCTTCTCCTGCCGGTTTCTGAGAACAGCTTAACATCAATACCGTGATATACACAATAGATGGGTGTTTTTGACCCCTGGCTTATCTGGGATAAATATTGCTTATTATACTGAGTGCAGGTAACCACAAAACTTGCCAGATTAATCTTTTCTCTAATCTGGGCAGGATCAGAAGTATAAATATCTTTGGCATGGGCAGTAAAGCTGAACGGCAGACCGCTGAGCATACTGGCAAACATCGTGACAGAGGTTGGCGAGTGAGCAAAATGTGAATGGATATGTTTTATTTCAGGACTG
>CAZFXX010000217.1:279-5658 GCA_964522985.1 uncultured Desulfobacteraceae bacterium | reverse complement strand
CTAAGGGGAAAATACTGTCTGCGGTCCACGAAATTCCGTTTTTCTCCATCCGGACCGATGCCCCATATTTATGGTCAAGGAGTGATACGTGGACTTTATGCCCCCTTGAAGCCAGAATTCGAGGGATATGAAAGAAACGGCCATAGGGTCTTATAAGGAGATCTTTTCCTTGGGGCCTTCGTTTTGAAAGAAAGACGATTTTCACTGGAGTCGATGTCGTATTCGGATCGATACTTCCGGAATAAGTGTAAAGTTAAGATCCATTAAAGATTTTTTTGCGATGTTTACTCTCGGTTCGCAATCTGGTGATAAATTTGCAGATAAGTACGTGCTGTTTTTTCCCAATTGAATCTGGAGGCGGTTTTAATTCCCTTTTTAGCCATTGTTTTTCTGAGGGATGAATTCGTCCATAGTTGCCGGATGGAATTCGCAATCTCTAGTGGATCTTCCGGATTGAATAACACTGCCGCGTTACCGGCCTGCTCCTTTAGAACCGGGATATCTGAACATGCCACGGGCACACCCAAGCGCATGGCTTCGGTGACAGGGAGGCCCCATCCTTCATATTTAGAGGGGAATATTAAAAACCGACATCGTCGGTATAAGCAATGCAAGTCATGGGATGGGATATATCCGGTAAAAATTATTTGGGACAACATGGACAGTTCTTTCGACATTTTATGGATCGTGGAATAGTAGCTGTTTTTTCTCCCCGTACACACGACGGTTGGATGCATATTGTGATTGTTTCGCAGAAGATCGAGGGCTTTTAGCAGGTTGATATGGTTCTTGTGGGGCCAGGTTTGGGCAGGAAAAAGAAGAAAGGATTCAGGAAGAAAATATTTTTCCATGGTCTTTATAAGATCGTCTTCACTTGGAATCGGATATGCGTCCGCCGGTGGCGCCAGGGGAACGGCTTTTACCTTTGAGTCTGGCAGATTGTAGTATTGGATGAGTTGGCGGCCCATCCACCTTGATGAGGTGGTTGCAATTTGTGCCTGGTTGCAAAACTCACGGTACTTGTGCTCCCGATTCGACTGCATGTAGAGGGGAAAATAGTTCGGATAATGCAAATGCTGCAGATCATGTATGTGGTAGATGCTCGGCACCTGAGTGATGAATGCAGATGGTAATGTAAAATGCATCACATGCACACCGGCGGCCTCTACGGTGCCGTCTGAGATAGGCAGCGCAAACTTGCGGCGCCCTGAAAATTTCATCATTTTTCTAAATAACGTGACGGTAATCGGGAAAGCGTTAAAGATCTTTTCGATTTTTTGCCCAATGGGCAACCTGGCCGTGAGAAGCTTGCAGTTACCCCCGATATATGGTTTTAACCAGGTTTCATGACCGGTGCTGCAAAGAAACAGAAATTTGTCATGACTGTAGGGCAGATTGGACAATCCGTTTGCCAGTCCAATAACAACCTGCTGCATGCCGCCGGCCAATCCGTCTACCAAACGTGCGTCAATGCATACGGTCAAATTTTCAGATGTCTTGAAATTCATCCAATGTAACAGACGGTTTCTGATTCAGGTGACGGAAGATGTCTTTTGGCTTGCTGTGTTGGATTCAGCAAGGAATCGAAGAGTTTCAGCGAAATTATTTTCATTGTGAAAGGCGATATAGGTATTTTGCATTTGTTGAATTTTGGATTTGATGTCAGAATCTAAAGCGATATGTTCAAGCAATGACAATACATTGGGATCGTACCAATCCACCAGAAGTTCACCAAGATCGAACCTGAGCAATTCCTCGGCCATCCAGGTTCTGGCTGTAACCACAGGAACTTTACCTGCGCAAACGGTTTCGACAAATACACCGGAAGTTCTACGACGGTATGATACAGGATCGTATGGAAGTAACACAAGGTCACTTTTCTGCATCCATTTCGCATATTCTTTCCGGGGTAGAACATCGGGTATCAATTGGATATTAAGCCCCCTTTTCATGGGGCTGATTCCGGATTTTTCACTCAGAATCAGCGAAAACTGTTTCGAACTCTCGTAGACCCTTCGCGACAGTCGGTTTGCAATTTGTTTGTTATATGGCTTGTCCATTTGACGTCCCGGTATCCAGGCGGTAATTCCAACAGGTTTTATTGATGAATTTTGAACATGTAAAAAATCGGTATGAGGTATGGGAACCAGGTGAACAGTTTCGTCTATAAAAATTGAAAACCAGTCCACCAGCAGTCTGCTGTCTGAAAGGAGTTTAAACTGTTTCGGTCCAACCAGAATCTTGATCAGTTTTGTAAAATATTTGTATAAAAATCCTTTGACGCCTGTGCAGGACCGGTCATTTCGAAAAAGAAGCCAAACCGCTTTCTGTTTTTTGGGAACCAGGCAGAGGGTGATAAGAATAACCAGGAGAAATGTCGGATCAAAAGACTCCACAAATATGATGGATCTCCCTGAAGAACATTTTTTTTTTAAAAAATTTCGTGCCGATAGAATGCTGAAGATAATCCGCGTTAAACGGGATGAAAAATCCCTTTTAAAGAGCAGATTGTGGGATGGAAGACAGTGTATCCATTCCGCGGGCGTATCATCGATCTTTATCGTTACCGGAATGGCGGCGAAATAAGTCCATCTATTGATAGCTACTGCTCTCCCCACGGATTGGTTGTAATTAAAATCATGGCCTTCACCGACCTTTATCAAGGATGGAATCAGTGAGACAAACGTGAGTGTTGACATGGCGTAAGCCCTAACCGGAATCCCTTGAATTAAATATGATTTCTCTGTTCTCCATGAACCAGTCGACTGTCGCGGACAGACCCTCTTCCAAGGGTGTCAATCTAAGGCCGGGGATCATAGCATGAAGTTTTTCAACGCAAAGACACTTTGATCTGGCTCCGACATATCTTGAAGTATCGAATCGTATCTTATCAAAATCGTATCCGACCTCTTTGCAGATAAGCCTGGCAAAGTCACGTATGGCAAATTCTTCTCCTGCACCGATGTTGATAATGTCGTTTTGGCGCTCATTAACGAGAACGAGCATGATGTTGACAATATCGTCCACATAGATAAGCTCCCGGCGCTGATATCCGTCACCCCACAGAACCACCGGAGCTTGAAACAGCTTTCCCTGGATGATCTTCCGGATAAGATCAAAGATAAAATGCATCTGTCTGCCGTCTGTATGGTATCCGGGCCCGTAAAGGGTTGAAGGTACCAGGCAGAGGTATTTTAATCCGAACTGGCGATTTAATGCCACGAGTCCCACGTAGAGCATCCGCTTGGTCATTGCATACGAAAACAGGCTGTCAATGGGCAAGCCCTGGAGATAGTTTTCCTCGTTGAGTGGTTTGCTGGTATTATAGGCGCAGCTTGAGCCCATACAGATCAACTTGGCTTGTGGCTGTTTATTCTTCCACCATGACAGGACATTGGTATTGATTTGTTGATTGATAATCCACTGTTCGCCCTGATGTATGAGGCAGAAATCACCCGCCTGGGTCCAGGCCGCAAGATGAAAGATCAGATCGATCTTTTTGTCGTTGAATCGGGTGAGGGAGTCTGTGTGCGTCAGGTCACAGTTCTTTGAATTAAGTTTAACAACATTGTGATCTGATTTTTCAAGCCGGGCGCAAAGCGCTTTTCCAAGAAACCCTGTTGCCCCGGTAACGATAATATTCATACTCAGATCTCCCTGGGTGTTACCGGAAAATAGAACTCAACACCTTTGTCGAGTAAATGCTGGTTATTGGCAAGAATCTCTTTCTTAAAATTCCATGCAAGGACAAAATAGATGTCCGGAGGTTGTTTTAGATCCTTTTCCATAACAATAGGTATATGCATCCCTGGAGAATACAAATCCTTTCTCAATTCGTTTTTTTCCACCAGCCAGACAAGATGTTGGGTACCGATTTTTAAATAGTTCAACATCGTATTTCCTTTAACCGGCGCCCCGAAACCGAAGATGGTCTTTGATTCTTTTTTCGCGGATTCAAGGTATGACAGGACCTTTTCCTTCATAAGGCCGATTTGTTTTGCAAATCGGATGTAGCTGATGTACTCGTTGCACCGTGAATCGACTTCGGCCTGCTTTAACGTGTTCAATCTTCGGGTGGGGGCCTGGGTGCCGGCGTGGGTTATGAAACCGATAATGGACCCGCCATGAATCGGAGACAAATATGCGTCAAACATGCACAGCCCATGCAGCTGAAGAAGTCTTTCGATGGTATGAACCGTATAGTAGAGGAGGTGTTCATGATAGATCTGGTCAAAGGCCAAATTTTCCATGATCTGCTTCATATAAAGAAACTGGACCACAAAGATACCATTTTCAGCAAGAGATTTCCGAATGCCTTCAGTAACCGAGTGGAGTTCCTCAAGATGAAAAAACACGCCTGACGCATTGATAATGTGAAATTTTTTGTCTATTTTCCGAGACAAATCCAAGTTGAAAAAATCGTTTATTGTCGGGATTCTCCTTTTGTTTGCTATTTGGGCGATTGTTTTTGACGATTCGACGCCGAGGATATCGTACCCCAGATCCTTATAATGCCTGAGCTGGGTGCCGTCGTTGGAGCCGATATCCAATACGGATTTTCCTGCGGTATCGGTAAAAAAACGGGTGTCCACCATGGTCGCCACATTTTTAAAATGGTCGCTCAGTGACCTGGTAATACCTGAAAGATATGTATGGTCACCGAACATGACTTCCTTTTTTACCGTATAGTCGAGTTGGGCCGTTTGGCATTCATGACAATAAACGACGCGAAGCGGGTAAAGCGGTTCTGTCCCGATCTCTTCTTTTTTTAAAAAATTGTTTGCCCAGGGATGTATGCCGAGATCCACGGCAACGTCCAGCTGGTTGGAATCACAAACACGACAATTCATATTAACCGCATACCTCCTGGATTAAGGCCTTCCATTCTTCGGAAATTTTTGAAAGGGCAAAATCTTCAGCACGCCCAAGCCCGTTTGCAATGAACTTTTTTCTTAGGCCGGTATCTGATAGTATCTGATCGAGTCCTTTTGCCAAGGCCCGAGGGTTTTCTATGTCCACAAGGAGGGCACAACTGCCGTTTTCAGTTAATTCCTCTGTAGCCGGCAATCGGCTGGCGACGGCTGGAACGCCAAGTGCCATTGCTTCAGCCAAAGCGATCCCAAAGCCTTCGCTCCTGGAGGGGAATGCAAATACTTCGGCACGATTTAAAAGAGGATATGGATTATTAAGAAATCCGGGAAAATGAATATGAATCCCATTGCCCTGGTTTTTTGTGAGCCGTTCCAGTTCATATCGCCAGGGGCCGTCTCCGCATATTACCAGATGAAGTTTTTTCGATACCATTTGGCCAGCTGCTTGAATCAGAATATCAAAACATTTTTCAGGAAATTTTACGAAAATATTATGTAAACATAACAA
>CAZFXX010000217.1:0-269 GCA_964522985.1 uncultured Desulfobacteraceae bacterium | reverse complement strand
CAACCTGCCGAGGGCAACGATGATTCTGTCCCCATTGGGAAGCCATCCGGGAGTCTCTCGGGAGAGTTTTTTCAACCTTTTAATATCCAAAGGATTATGAATTACCCGTTGTTTTTCTTTTTGCACCTTGAAGTTCCAATACAGATGATCAGACACTGTTTCTGAAACAGAAACCACTCGGTCTGCAAGATGATACGCAATTCTGGAAAGAAACCTGTGAACGTCCGGATGGTTATCTCTTTTCATCCATTTAAGCAACTCGGTATGTG
>CAZFXX010000216.1:0-5660 GCA_964522985.1 uncultured Desulfobacteraceae bacterium | reverse complement strand
TATTATCTGGCAAAACGACTGGTCCATGAAGGATATGCCATTACCGTCATCGAACAGGAGAGCAGATTGCTTCGGGAAGCGGACGGTAACCTGGATGCCCGGTTGATTCAAGGTAATGCCATGAGCATCGAATGCTGGCGCGAGGCCAATGCGAAAAAAATGGATTATCTCATCGCCGTTACCAACAACGACGCGGTGAACATGATGGCCTCAATCATTGCCCATCGCTTTGGGATCCCGCGTAAAATTGCCAGGGTCCGGTCCCTGGAATTCGGCAATAAAGATTCGTTTCTTACGGTTGAAGACCTGAAAATCGATCTGATTATTCACCCGGAAGAATTGGCTTCCCAGGAAATTGTCAGACTCATCAAACTCCGGGCGGGGAATGATATTATCGATATTGCGGATGGACAGATCCAGGTTATGGCAATGCGTATACGGGAATCATCGCCGCTTGCCCATAAAAAATTGAAAGAAATCTCCCAAGCTTATCATGAGTTTCCTTTTCGAGTAGTTGCCCTTGCCCGCGGTATTACCACAATTATTCCGGGCGGGAATCACACGCTTTTACCCCAGGACCAGATTTTTATTATGGCCGGCACCAGGGATTTGCCCAAGCTGATGACACTTGCCGGTGTCAAACAGCAGCGCCGACATCGGGTGATGATTTTGGGCGGCGGTCTGGTGGGCAGCCGGGTCGCCCAGTTGTTGGAAAAAACCGTCGAAGTGACGATGATCGAAAAGGACGAAAAATCGGCTGAAGAATTATCCCATACCTTGAAAAATGCTGAAGTCCTGCATGGAGACGGTTCGGATGTCAATGTATTGCAGATGGCCGGGTTGCCGGACAGGGACACATTTATTTCCGCAACCGGGGATAATGAAACCAATATCATGAGCTGTCTGTTGGCGAAATACCTCATGACCGGGAAAAACAGTCATGATAAGACTCAGCAAAGAAAATCGATCTGCCTGGTCAATAAAGAGGATTACTTGGTACTGGCCGCCACCATAGGGTCGGATATCGCATTAAACAAGAAAATTCTGGCCGGCAACGAGATCCTGAAATTTATTCGCAGGGGGCAGTTGTTGTCTGTGGCCCACCTGCATGGTTTTGATGCGGAGATGGTGGAAATCGTGGCCGAAGCCAGGGCCCCGATAACCCGCAAACCCCTGTCCAAACTGGACCCCTCCCATTTCGAAAAAATTATCATCGGTGCTATTTTTCGCGATGGAGAGTGGCAAATCGCCGTGGGCGACACCCACATCCATGATAATGAGCGGGCAATCGTTGCGTGTGCATCGCTGTCCTTGAAGCATGTCCAGCAGTTGTTTTTTGTTTAGGGTTCAAAATCTGCAATCATTATTTTTTCCAGAATGATGGGAAAAATACCACCAGTGCCGAGAACATCTCCAGCCGCCCCACCAGCATATTCCATGATAAAAACCACTTTCCGGCAGCGGAAATATGGGCATAATTTTCAGATGGCCCTATCGTACCGAACCCCGGACCGATATTCATCAATGTGGCGATAACACTGCTCATGCCGGTGACATAGTCCATATCATCCACCAATACCATGAAGCACCCGCCGCCTAAAACCAGAAAAATATTAATAATAAAATAACATATCGCCAGATCGATAATGAGCCGGTCGATGGGACGGCGGTTCAGACGGACAGTGACCACAGACATGGGTTGAAAAAATATTTTTTTAATGGATCCCACCATGTATTTCCAGATGATGACATAATGGACCACTTTGATGCCGCTGGTGGTTGATCCGGCGCAGGCACCGATAAAGCATGATGCATAGAGAAACATCTGTGCGGCCTGGGGCCATTTTTCATAATCGGCAGTGGTGAACCCGGTAGTGGTCAAAAGTGACATGATTTGAAAAGTGGCGTATCGAATGGAATCCCCCAGGCTGTTATATGTCTCTTCCCCCCATAAAATCCATGCCGTCATGGCACAAAAAAAGAGCAAAAACCCCACATACCAGCGAAACTCGGTATTTATTTTGATGACTTTCCATTCCCCTTTGGCCATATGATAGAACAACATAAAGGTCATACCGCCAAGGAACATGAAAACAATAATAACCCAATCAAAATAGGCGCTGTTATAATGTCCGATACTTGCGTTTTTGGGTGAATACCCCGATGTCGATACGGTCCCGAACGCATGGCACAATGAATCGAAAATGGTCATGCCGCCGAAACTCAGCAAAATCGTCTCCAAAATATTCAAGGCCAGGTATATGCCCCAGAGCCAGACCATGGTATCTCGATTGCGGGGGATGAATTTTTCTTTGGTAATCACCTGCCCGGGGCTTGACTCGGCCCGAAAAATACGCACACCGCCCATGCCGTGGGGGAGAAAAATAACAGTCAGGGTCAAAAATCCCATGCCGCCGAGCAAATGGGTCTGGCTCCGCCAGAACAGTAATCCATGTGGGACGATTTCAATGTCGGTGAGGATGGTTGCGCCGCTGGTCGTATACCCGGACATCATTTCAAAAAAGGCATCGGTAAATGAAGGAATGGATCCATGAAACATGAATGGCAACCCCGACACCGCAGAAATCAGAACCCATCCGAATACGGCAATGAAGAAGCCGTCTTTGATGTTCAATTCATGATGTTTTCGAAAAAACCACAATAGGGGCCCCCCCAGTAATATGGCAATAATTCCGGAAATGAATATGGAGAACAGATCGTTTTCCCGGTAATAGATCGAGCAGACCAGCGGTAATACCATTGAACTGCCCGTAACGATCAGAAGCGTTCCCAAGACATGCATGATGGATGCATAATTCATAAAGGCCCCAATAAAAAACAAAAAAGCTACAGGTGACGGTGTTTCACCTGTAGGCTGCCAAAATTCAACAAACGGTTTTTCTGTCTTTACACGAAAAAAAAGAAAAAATCAAAAGTCATGATTTGCGGCGGACCAATTTCATCACCGATTTGTTGACATCCGGAACATGGTACATTAAACACAAATCTTGATGTATCGTTGCCCCGGCCGGTATATCCATATAAACGAATTTGATGACGGGATATTTTGTTTAAACAGATGGTAATGACCGACTATACAAAATGGGATAAAAAATGATCAAATGAGATGAACAAAAAGATATCGTCATCATCGGCACCGGGGTGGCAGGGTTGTCTGCCGCCATAGAAGCCGATGAGGTCGGTGCCTCGGTTATCGTACTGGAAAAGATGAAAGTGACCGGCGGGAATACCCGCATCAGCGATGGCGGGGTGGCCGCGCCGAATAATTACCTGCAGGAAAAGCAGGGAATAGAAGATTCATCCGACCTTTTTTATACGGATATGCTTGGGGCCGGGTTGGGTTTTAATCATCCCCCTCTTGTAAAAATCGTGGCGGAAAAAGCGACCGGGGCCATCGACTGGACACGGAACACCCTCGGTGTGAAATATCTGGATCGACTGGACCGTTTCGGGGGGCACTCCGTGGCCCGCTGTCTCACAACAAAAAATCATTCCGGGGCGGATTTTATCAGGGCGCACGCTTCGCGTCATATAGTGTATACCCTGCCGGTATCGTTGTCGATCCCGGCGCCGGTCACCGTATCGTCAACGAATGGAGTGATCGCAGGCAGCGCTGTGATGCGATTTTTAAAACCGGGCATCCCTGTGTTGGAATAGTGGACGCCAGGGGCGCAAAAATCGACGCTGAAAGTCTCCAGCACTGTCGGAAACAAGGATATGTGACGGCTTTTGCAACATTGCCGGCGCTTGCTTCAGCATTTGAAATGCCCGACGGCCAACTGGAAATGACGATAAAGCGCTATAATTATACCATCGGAGAGCGCGGACAGGACCCGTTCGGCAAACCACTTGCACATGGTGCAACGCCGCTGGTCAATCCCCCTTATTATGCGATACACTTGTGGCCGAAGGTGCATTATACGCCTGGAGGCGTGGGCATTAATTCAAAGGCACAAGTCATTGATTTCAATAACCAACCCATCCCCCACCTGTTTGCCGCAGGGGAGGTATGTGGCGGCATTCACGGTGCCAGCCGCCTGGGCAGTTGTGCGCTTACCGAATGTATCGTCTTCGGGCGTATCGCAGGACAACAGGCCGCTGCCATAAAGCCGGAAAATCAGTAAGATTATCTGTCGAGATTCTTTGCAAAACAGCATGCGTGGATGACTGCAAAACGACCTGAATTTATCTGAATGTGATCCGGTAAGGCTTTTTAATACAACCGGGTCTCCGTAATTTCATCTACCGTAATTCCGAGCTTGGCAGCCTCCTTCAAATAATAGGCACGGGGATCGGCGCCCAAAAGCTCCGGCGGAAAGACGCCTTTTTTATCGATCCTGTCATTTACAAAGAGCTTGGTGAAAAGAAATGCCGACTGGCCGGTAAGAAAAGATTCATGGGTGATGCCGTATTTTTCAAACGCTTCGGTCAGCCCCGGGCCGTTGACGTAGTTGTCGAGGACAACCGTTTTCCCATTTTTTTCACCGGTGACACGGATCAGTGTGGCGCCCTCTTCGAGAGCCATTCCTTCGGATAGAGCCTCCCTGATCGTCTCGGGATCTGCAGGTGCCGGCGGCGTCAGTTTGCACACAAGGTCAAGGGGTATCACCGAAGTTCCGTTTACATCCACAGGATCAGTGCCGAGCAGGCCCATCTTGAAAAAAGATTCGGCAAGCTCACAGGCCGGTCCGCCGTATTTAAAAGTAGCCTTTTCAAGCCCTTTGAAAAACATCCCGAATGTTACCGGTTCTTCATGCTCATGATCCACCATCCTCCTTGGGCCCAGGCCGCGGAAATCTACCATCTGCGGGTCGTTAAAAGGCGGAACCAGCTTATATTCACCGTATTCGAAGTTGATCGGCCCTGCAGCCATGTCACCGAATGCGGTCTCCGGGGACCACCAGAATGGGATGAATCGGTTGGTCCAGATTCCGTCGTAAACGAATATTTCGATCCGTCTGCAGGTGTCCAGTTTGTCGGCTGCACTTCGTGCGATAACATTCACAAGACCGGGGGCCGATCCCGTGTTGATAAGAGCGCTCAACCCCGCATCCCTGAACTTGTCGTCAAGAGCAAGCTGGCGTTTTACCGCACCTATAAAATCGAGTCCTTCCACAGGCCCTGAAGCCATGTCCTGGTAGTGCATTTTGTTTTTAAGGGACGCCTCCATGAGAATGGGGTTGAAGTCGGGCGGCAGTCCGTTGACAATCAGCTGGGCACCTTCCGATGCTTTCAACACCTCTTTTAAATTACGGGCATCGACCTTCACGGCGCGTGCCTTTGCAAGATTCTTTTCGAGCCTTTCGGCGGCGTTGATGTTATAATCGGCACAGATGATTTCATCTACACCGGGTTCTTCGTTTAGGCGCATGGCGATGGTGCCGCCCTGGGCGCCGGTTCCCATTACGATTACTGTTTTTTTCATTATTTCTCCATTTTCCGGTTAATTCAAATTTGTATAATACTACTCCGGACTCGAAACCCGGTCCCCCGGGGCTCTGCAAAACCGTATTTTCGATAACACGGGGTACCCGGGTATCTATTTATGCTGCATCGAACTCTCTTGCAACTTCCGCCAGGGTTTCATCCAGTTTTTCAATGATGGTATCGATGGTCTCGTATGATATGATTCCAGGCGG
>CAZFXX010000215.1:0-5708 GCA_964522985.1 uncultured Desulfobacteraceae bacterium | reverse complement strand
GTTCCACTGCTTGACCGGTCTGAGGTATCCCACCACCCGTGAATACACCTCTGTCTCGCGGTTGCATTTCGGGCAGTGCTCCTGCCTGCCGGTGATGTAGCCGTGAACCGGGCAGACACTGAATGTGGGCGTCAGGGTAAAGTAGGGCAGTTTGAAATTGGTGGCAATTTTACGGACCAGTCCCTTGATGGTGGTAATGTCCGTGACCAGCTCGCCAAGGAATACATGCTGGACTGTACCGCCGGTGTATTTGCACTGCAGATCATCCTGCAGGGTCAGCGTTTCATAGATATCATCGCTATGGTTGACCGGCAACTGGCTCGAATTGGTGTAATAGGGCGCATCCCCGGACTTTTCGTATTCGGGTTCATTGGAACATTGAATATCCGGAAATCGTTTTTTGTCCATCAGGGCCAGGCGGTAGGCCGTGCCTTCGGCCGGGGTGGCTTCGAGGTTGTACAGATCACCGGTTTTTTCCTGGGCCTCGGTGAGCATTCCCCGTATAAAATCCATGATCTTAAGTGAAAAAGCCTGGCCTGCCGGACTGGCGATGTCTTCATGAAGAAAATTGGTACAGGCCTCATTCATGCCGATAATCCCGATGGTGGAAAAATGATTTTTCCAGTAAACGCCGTTACGGGCCTTGATGTCCCGCAGATAAAATTTTGTGTACGGGTACAGGTTCTGGTCGGTGAAGTTTTCAAGCACCTTTCGTTTTATGACCAGACTCTCGACGCCAATGTGTACTTTTTCCCTTAGCTGGTCGAAAAAATCTTTTTCGTCCTTGGCCAGAAAACCTATTCTGGGAAGGTTGATGGTGACAACACCCACAGACCCTGTCAGCGGATTGGCGCCGAAAAGCCCGCCGCCCCGCTTCATGAGCTCGCGGTTGTCCAGCCGCAACCGGCAACACATGGAACGGGCGTCTTCCGGCGACATATCCGAATTGACAAAGTTGGAGAAATAAGGAATGCCGTACTTGCCGGTCATCTGCCATACCATATCCAGGTTGGGGTTACTCCAGTCAAAGTCAGCCGTAATATTGTAGGTGGGAATTGGAAAGGTAAACACCCGGCCCCGGGCGTCACCTTCCATCATCACTTCGGCAAAGGCCTTGTTGAGGATATCCATTTCAGCCTGGTATTCGGCATAAGTGGCCTCCTGCTCGACACCGCTGATAATCACCGGCTGGTCTTTGAGAATGGAAGGTACGTAAAGGTCCATGGTAATATTGGTGAAAGGGGTCTGGAATCCCACCCTCGTGGGGATGTTAATATTAAAGACAAACTCCTGCAGGGCCTGTTTAACTTCTTTGTAATTCAGGTTGTCATGCCGGATAAAAGGCGCCAGTAAAGTGTCGAAATTAGAAAGAGCCTGGGCCCCGGCTGCTTCGCCCTGCAGTGTATAGAAGAAATTGACGATTTGACCCAAGGCCGATCTCAGATGTCTGGGCGGTGCGCTCTCGATCTTGCCTTCAACGCCTTTAAATCCCTGCTTCAGTAAATCCTGCAGGTCCCAGCCCACACAGTAGACCGAAAGCAGGCTCAGGTCATGGATGTGCATGTCACCTGATTTGTGGGCCTGTCTTATTTTGGGCGGATAGATTTTATTCAGCCAGTATTCTGCGGTAACATCAGAGGAGATATAGTTGTTCAGTCCCTGCAGCGAGTAGCTCATATTGCTGTTTTCCTTTATCTTCCAGTCAAGCTTGCTGATGTAGTGCTCCACCAGATCGACGCTTACCTTGGTTGTTATTTTCCGGATCTGGGCATGCTGTTCACGATACAGGATATAGGCTTTGGCGGTTATATAATAGGGCGAATCCAAAAGGACCCGTTCTACGATATCCTGAATCTCCTCAACCCCGGGAATCGGCCCCAGACGAAGTTCATGGAGCAATGTCAGCACCCTGAGCGTTAGCTTCCGTGCCTCCCGTTTACTGAATTCTCCGGTTGCCTCACCGGCCTTGGCAATGGCCGTCGTGATTTTAGATGAATCGAATTCCGCCACCAAGTTATTTCGTTTTTTTAATTTTTCAACCAATTGTATCGCTCCTGTAGAATTGTTATGAAATTTAAAGTTACGTAATTAATATCGAACTGTACTGCTTTGATGGAAACACCTAAATCGATGCGACTTTTGTTAAAACTCGATTATGCTTTACGCAATATATTGTTGTTTGTCAACATAAAAAATCCATATATTGCGTTTAAGTTTATTGCAAGCCAATATTCCAAACAATTCCGGATGACTATCAAAAGTCAAAAAATTTTAGGTATATTCCATTTGTCGGGTGATGTTTTTTAAAAAAAGATATCTGTTTTTTGTCGAATTCAAGATGCCGGAAATAGAAATTCGAAACTATAAATTGAGTAACGTATTTACATGTTTTGGTTTTTTTAATTTTCAATTTCTAATTTCACTGTTAAGGTACAACATTAAAAAACTGCAAATTACGTTTGATTGGTCACAAAGGATGCCAAATTTTAAAAATAATTTTTAAAACAGCCGTTGAACGGGCAGGGTTCAGGTTTTTGTCTGGTGGAAAACACAGCTTTGATTTTTAAACCCTGGAATATTTAAGGAATATTTAAGGAATGTTGGAATCGATGTCAACGACGGGGTTGTCTTGAATTTGACGGTGTGATCCAGATGTAATCTGCATAGGAGAGATCGGCACTGCCCTCTGCCGGGATAAGGCTGATGGTTCGAAACGGGACACGGGTTCGTTTATAAGCCCTGTCCGGTATGCCGTATTTATTTTTGAGGTGGCCGTTGCCGGCAATTACGACCATTGGATGACTGTTAAGATTCAGGGCGATGGATTCGGCCATTGTGTCTTCCCTTACGCACTGGGCCATATAAAAATTTTCAAAAATTTCTCGACCGGGCAGATGATGAAATTTAAATATTTTTTGAATATAGCTGCGATGGGCTGCAATGGATGTGTCAATTTCAGCGGGGAGGTATCGGCGGTCGTCATCAAGCAGGCTGTCGATACCGCCGACGGCAATTCTGGGTGGAATATGAAAGGGAATGTTGAGCCCGATGACCCTTATTTGATGTGTTCTGGCAAAATCAAGAATATTGCGGTACAGATTAAATTCAAATCTCCAGTTTACATACCAGTGAACTTTTTGCAGAAACTCTTTTTCTCTCAGCAGATTCCCTGACCATTTGTCCAGGACAACCTGATAGGTTTTGTCAAACATCTCCATACCGATGATGAGATCCGGGTGTTTTCCATGCAGTTCTCTGATAATACGCAATTGAATTTTATGGTGTTCCAGGTTGCGGTGATTCTCGCCGATATAGACAATTTGTACCGGATCCAGATCAGCCAGAAGGGTTTCCGGCAAAACAGGCGCACCTGTTTTGCCGGATAGGATGATGCCGGCCGGGTAGGACCTGGAATCGTCATTGATTAATAATTTTTGTTCAATACCTGCACAGCCGGAGATGATAAGGGCTGAGACAGCGGCCGTAATCACCATAATTAAACCCATGGGCGAGTAGTGGTGTGTGGTTTGCCGCATAGCTTGATTTTTTCCGTCATATCTGGTTAGTAAAAATTTTTGACAATCGGAATATATCATAAACTTGAATTTGCAAAAATTAAAGCATAAATTGATTTTTGTATAATCCCATGCCCCATCGGCAAAAAATCAAAGTTTTTGACGAAGCATGAAAGGTATGAATCTTGGGTTGTAAGAGACGCAGAATCGTTACTTTATTCCTCACCACTCAAAACTCATATCCCACTACTTTTATGTAAAACACCCATGCGCTTAACCGGCCATGATCGGAAAAGATTGTTTTTGGGCTAAGGAAAAAACAAATGCGTCTGGATCAGAACCCTGTTCACAGAAAAGTCATCGTCCCTTGGTATGATTCCGAAACTGCCTGCTATATTGTCCTTGGGCTGATGCTCATGGTTCTGGTTTTCGGGTCAATCGGTATTTGGGTTGCATGTGAAACCGCAGAATACGGTTCATATGTCTGGTTTCCCGTCTGCCTGGTTGTATTGAGTGCCGGCGTTATGCTCTCAATCATCATCCGTCTTATCCGCCGTTATCTGTTCCGTTAATGATTTTCAGACCCTTAAGGAACAGGGAAATAAGATTCCAACAGGCATCTTTCATTTAGGCATTGTCCTCCCATACGCCCGGGATGACGGTTTTACAGAATTTACATCGATTCCCGGAAAGGTTATAGGTATGGATATGATATCCTAGTCGTTTGATGAGCAGTCTGTGACAATTATGGCAAAAGGTATGGCTGCCTTCATGATCAGGCACATTGCCGACATAAACGTACCGGATTCCTTCCTTCATGGCAAGTTCACGGAATTTTGTCAGGGTTGCAACCGGTGTCGGCGGCAGGCGGTTCAGTTTGTAGCGGGGAAAAAATCGGGTAAAGTGCAGCGGATGGTCCGGCCCCAGATGATCGATGATCCAGTGGCACATTTTTTTTACCATTTCAGCATCATCCGTATATCCGGGTACCACAAGATTCGTCATTTCAAAGTGAACGCCCTGTTCATGCAGGGTTTTGAAGGTATTTAGTACCGGCTGTAACCGGGCACCGTTAAGTTTTCGATAGATATCATCGCTAAAGGATTTTAAATTTACATTGGCACCGTCAATAACCCGACATAGTTTCAGCAGGGGCTTACGATTGATATAGCCGGCTGATATCCAAAGATTTTTAAGCCCTTTTTGACGGGCCAAGCGGGCCGTATCGATCATGTATTCAAAAAAAGTAATAGGCTCGGAATAAGTGTATGCGATGGAAGTGCAGCCTGCGCTTTGGGCTGCGGCAACCGCCTGGTGCGGAAAAAGTTCCTGGTGACGCACTTCGTGGGGTTTGGCCTGGGATATTTCCCAGTTCTGGCAATTCAGGCAGCGAAGATTGCAACCGGTGGTGGCCAGGGAAAAAGCCATGGACCGTGGATAAAAATGAAACAGTGGTTTTTTTTCAACCGGATCCACGTGAATCGCACAGGGATTACCATAGGTGAGGCTGTAGAGGGTTCCGTTCAGGTTAACCCGCGAACGGCAGACACTGCGGTCGCCGGGTGCCAGAATGCAGCGATGAGGACACAGACCACAGATCACCTTGTCCGATGTTATTTTTTGATAATAATCGGCCTCGCGAGACCATTTCCACAGGATCTCGGGCGCATCTTTTTTAAATACGTGACCGCGGATATCCGCAGCGCCGGTTCTGTCCCTTTTTATTTTTTCCAGAAGCCGGGCATGGGCCGGTAGCGCATGGCACAAAAGTGCTGCGCTGCAGCCCATAAACTGACGGCGGTTGATTTCAGGCATCGAGAAAGTGATCTGCATGGTATGGATCGTACAAAAAAGACCCTGTTTAAAAAGGTTTACAATTTTAACAAGGAAGGCTCAAATTTGAACATAGTGGGAAAAAATACTAAAAAGGCGATCTTCAGGCATGTAAAATCCTGAATAGACCGCCTTTTAAAAAGTGCTTAAACAGCGTCTTTAAGCTTTTTGCCTGGTGAGAATTTAACGACATTGTGAGCCTTGATTTTGATTTCTTCTCCGGTTTGCGGATTGCGGCCTTTGCGGGCCTTACGGCGAATTTTTGAAAAGGTACCAAAGCCGATCAGGGTGACTTTGGACTCTTTTTTCTTTAGGGCCTTGGTAACATTGGCCATAAAAGAATCGAGTGCTGCTGAGGCA
>CAZFXX010000214.1:0-5760 GCA_964522985.1 uncultured Desulfobacteraceae bacterium | reverse complement strand
AACGCGCGACTCTCTGCTTAAAAGGCAGATACTCTACCAACTGAGTTAACGGCCCGTTACCAACAAAAAAATAAATTATTATCGTTATTTTAATTCCTTGTCAACAGTAAAATGCATGAAAAGTGTTTTTTGTAACTTGCACGACCGGCAGTCTATTTTTTCCAGAATTCCGGTACAACCAGAATTATAACCGTATAGATCTCCAGTCTTCCTAAAAGCATGCACCAGATCAGCAGCCATTTCCCAATGACCGGTATCTGGGCATAATTTTCCACCGGGCCCACCATGCCGAAACCGGGACCGATATTGCCGATGGTGGCGGCTACGGCCCCAAAGGCGGTAATAAGGTCCACCCCTGTCCCGGCCAAAAGAACGCCGCACAGGGCAAACAATCCCATATAGAGGGCCAGAAACACCAGAACACTGTGCATCACGTCATCTGGGACGGTTTTACCACCGATTTTGACACGGGAGACGGCCCGGGGGTGAATCATGGAAAACAGTTCCCGGTAACAGTATTTAAAGCAGAGCATGATGCGCAGGCATTTCATTCCACCGCCGGTAGAGCCGGCGGATGCGCCTAAAAACATGCACAGCAGGAGGATGAACTGGGACATGGCCGGCCATTGTTCATAATCTGCAGTGGCATACCCGGTAGTGGTGACAATGGACACCACCTGAAAGCTGCCGTACCGAATGGCCTGAATAATCGAATGGTACACATTGCCGTAAATATTAAAACTGACCACAAGGCTCAGTCCGACGACGGCAGTCAGAAAAAAACGGCATTCGCTGTCGTGCCAGAACGCCAAAGTTTTGCCCCGGAGCATCTGGTAGTGCAGGGAAAAATTGATCCCGGCCAGAACCATGAACAAAAGCATGACCCAGTCGAAATAGGCACTGTCAAAATGGGCCACGGAGGCATTTTTGGTGGAAAATCCGCCGGTGGGCATAGTGGTGAAGGCGTGATTCAGCGCGTCGAACAGGCTCATGCCCCCCAGCCAGAGCAGTAGCACCTCGGCCAGGGTTATCAGTGCATACACCTTCCACAGGATAACGGAGGTCTCACGGATGCGGGGTTTGAGTTTGTCGGGCACGGGCGTGGGCACCTCAGCCTTGTACAATTGCATGCCCCCAACTCCCAGAAACGGCAGGATGGCCACGGACAGGACAATGATCCCCATGCCCCCCAGCCACTGGATAAAGCTGCGCCAGAGCAAAAGCCCCTTTGGCAGCGTTTCAATATTGGTTAAAATGGATGCCCCCGTGGTGGTAAACCCGGAGACTGATTCAAAAAAAGCATCTGTAAAGGTTATAAATGAGCCGTCCAGATAAAACGGAAGCGCGCCTAAAAGGCCGATGGTCGTCCAGCTTAAAGCAACGATGGCCATGCCTTCACGCTGGGTAATATACTCTGTTTTCGGACTCCTGCAGAACCAGTAGAGCAAAAGGCCCACGCAGAGGGTAATTCCCATTGCTTTTGACAGGGGAATGAAACTTAACTCTTTTTCGTAAATTCCCACCAACATGGGGAATATCATGGCCAGCCCCAGGAAAAGCGATAAGATCCCGATGATGTGAAAAATATACTTCCAGCGCATTAAAAATACTCCAGTTTCACCGCCAGAATTGCTTCAACTTTGGGGATCGCTTTCCGGACGGCAAATATAATGATTCTGTCCCCGGGTTTTATAATACTCTCACCCGAGGGGACAAGAATATTCTGGCCCTGCATGATGCCGATGACCAGGGCGCCTTTGGGGAAAGCGATTTTTTTAAGTGGTTTTCCGACAATGTCGGATGTTTCCAGGGCAAGCGCCTCTAGGACTTCGGCCTGCTCTCCCTTGATGGACATGGCCGACAAAACCTTGCCCCGCCGGACATGCTGCAAAATGGTATTGATGGCCGAGAGCCGGGTATTTACCACCTGTTCGATGCCGATGGCCGACATGAGCGGGAAATAACTGAACTTACCAATTTTGGTGATCGTCTTACCGGCCCCCATCCGTCGGGTCAGCAGCGAGGCGAGGATATTGGTTTCCTCATCACCTGTCAAGGTGACGACCACATCAATATCGCTGATATTTTCTTCATTCAAAAGCCCCTGATCCGACCCGTCGCCATGCAGGACCACCGCCTTGCTCAGCCGATCGGCCAGATCGTTACAGCGATCGGCCCGTTTTTCAATAATTTTGGTATAGATTGATTTTTCTTCCAGGAGCCGGGCCAGCCGGAAACCGATACGGCCGCCGCCGATAATCAGCACCCGTTTTAAGGGCTGGGTATGTTTATTAAATATTTCCAGCGTACTGATTAATTTGTCGGCCTCGCAGATAAAATAGACCAGATCACCGGGCTTCAACCGATCCTGGCCTCGGGGTATAATCAGTTCTTCGTCACGAACCATTGCGGCAATCAGGGGCCGTTGATCTTTGAGTATTTCCGGTAGATCTGACAGCCGGACCCCGGCCAGCCGGGTGTTTTTATCCATACGGATACCGATGAACTTCAGCCGGCCCTCGGCAAACTCCCCCACATCCACAGCCCCGGGGACACTCATGAGCCGGTCGATGGTCTTGATTACTTCAATTTCCGGATTGATCACCGTATCGATATGCGGGGCATGATCCCGAAAGGCGGAATGGTAGGCATCATAATCGGCATCCCGGATACGGGCCAGTTTTTTAGTAGTTGGAGACAGCATATCCGTGATCAGGCAGGCCACCATATTAATGTCGTCACTATTGGTCACGGCCAGGAGAATTTCTGCTTCGCGAATTCCGGCCTCTTCAAGGGCCACCGGACTGCTGCCCGAGCCGATGACGGTCTGGACGTCGATATTTTCCGATATTCGGCGAATCGCGGCCGGATCATTGTCGATCACCACGACGTCTTTGTTTTCATGGGCAAAACAGCTGGCAATATGAAAACCAACCTCTCCGGCCCCGACGATTATAATTTTCAAAAAAACACTCCTTATTTTAGAATAAAAACCAAATCCGAATATATCGGAACGAAATTGAATAGTGAAAACTTGTGGTATCGCTGCGTTCTGCCTCTTCATATATAAAATTGGTAGAAATACATTATAATATGCGTAATTTGCGAAATCTGTGGATTAAAATCGACAGAATACCTTCAATTTTCAATTATACAAGTCACCTGAAATCAGAAAATGGGTTACAATTACAGAAAAATTGCAAGAAGGGATATCCCTGAAACCACAAAAAGCCCGATCCAGTCGATTTTGTGTGCCGACAGCCCGGATGCGGTTCTTTGCTCCGTGTAACAGCGGGATTCCATTGCAATGATCAGCTTATCCGCGTCCCTGAAAACAGAGAGCATCAGGGGAATAATAAATTTTTGTAACCGGTAAATCGGATTTTTACGGTTGCCGATGCCACGAGCTTGCTGAGCTGCATCGGTTTCCCGCATCTGGTTGAAAATAACAGGAATGAATCGAACAATCAAGCTTATCATAGTCGACACCCGGCTTGCCGGGATAAAAGGCATTGGCTCAAGCAGCCAGGTCAGGGCTGCCCGGATTCTGGATGTCCGGGTGGAACTGATAAAAAGCAAACCCAGCCCGATAATCAATAAAATGCGCCAGCATACAAATATTCCAGTATACACTCCCTGGCGGGTAATGGCCAGACCACCGAGGGTCAGCCAGACCGGGCCGGGGGTTGTCAGCGCCCGGGAGATAAAAATCAGGACCAGGAGGATAAAAAAATAGCGCAGTTCTTTGTATGCTGAAATCAGGGACAGACCCGTGCCTCGCATTAGACCTGCGCAAAGCAGGGTAAGCACGGCCAGGGGCCATACATTTGCCCGCATGGTGCCGATACTGAGAAGAAACAGAAACAAAAGTTTGAACCGGCTGTCCAATCGATGTATCAGGGAATTTCCGGCTTGGTAGCCGAAGAGGGTCAGTTCAGCCATGATGAATGGCCCGGGTCGGCACGAAAGGCACACGGCAGACGAATACCGAAGTTTTCAACCTCAAGGATTATTTTTTTCGGCACGCCATCTTTAACGATTTTCCCTTTTTCTATGATAATCAAGCGGTCGGCATGGGAAATCACCTTTTCCAGATCATGGGTTGAAAGCACAATGGTATGGCCGTTGCGATGCAGGGTGACAATTTCCCGCAATACCTGCTGTACGCCCGGGTAATCCAGATTTGAAAAGGGTTCATCAAAGACCAGTACTTTTGAATCCATGGCCAGGATTCCGGCGATGGCCAGCCTTCTTTTCTCACCCCCCGACAGCAGGTGGGGCCGCTGGTCCGCAAAAGCGGTCAAACCCACCGCCCCTAAAGCTTTTAGGGCACGACTTTTGACTTGAGCAGGATCGAGGCATAGGTTTTCCGGACCGAATGCCGCATCATCATACACGGTTTCACCCACGATCTGACGGTCGGCATCCTGAAAAACCATACCGACAATCTGTCGAATCCGTTTAAGATTGCCGGCAACGGCCAGCCCGGCAACTTTTATGGTACCTGAGTGGGGCCGCAGCAAACCGTTTAAGTGGCGCAGCAACGTTGTTTTACCGGAACCGTTTCGGCCGGCGATGACGACAAAATCACCCCGCTTGATCGTGAGGTCGATCTTTTCAATCCCCATGCTGCCGTCTGAGAAGCGGTGACTTAAGTTGTTGATTTCAATTATATTCACTATTCACTTCTACTTATGAATAACCGGTCGCAATGCCTTTGCAATGGGCAGGGCTGCGGCAATTTTCAGGGCATCGCCCGGCAGAAAAGGATACATCCCCACGGCCAGGGATTTTGCCGGTGACATGCCGGTCAGCAGCGCAAGCCAGGTCACACCGCAGGCATAAATAATGAATGTGCCGCAAACCATGGCAGCTACCTGGATTAATTGACGGCGTGGAAATTTTTCTGAAATCAGCCCGATCACAAATACCGACGGCAGAAAGCCGATCAGGTAGCCGCCCGTGGGGCCGATCAACCGCCCAATGCCACCGGTTCCGCCGGCAAATACGGGCAGTCCGAGAATGCCGGCCAGAAGATAGACCGCCACACAGGCAAGACCCCATTTACGCCCCAGCAGGAGACCGGCCAGAAATATAAACAGGTTTTGAAGTACGATGGGAACTGGACCCATGGGGATGGCAATATAGGCCCCTGCCGCCGTCAGAGCCGCAAAAAGTGAGGCATAGACGGTCATTCGAAGTTGTTTTGCTGAATTCATGCTATATCATATTCTCCATGAAAACAGTCTCCATAGATGACTTTTTCCCTGGATCCGTCAGTCAGCTCGAGTATCAAGGCGCCGGTGTCATCCACATCAACCGCCAGCCCCTGGAGTCGTCGGCGATGGGTCACGATTGTCACGTGGCGGTTAATTGTCATGGTATACGGTTTCCATTCGGCTATAACATTTTTAAAGGTTTCATTTAGCATCCGGCTTTCCAGGTTATTTAAAAAAATTTCCAGAAATTTTTTAACCGATACCCGGCGGCCTGTCATTTTTTTAAGAGAAGTGGCCCCGGGCTCAACCAGTGATACATCGTTGTTTACATTGATACCCAGTCCAATGTTGATAAAGGAGACCATGTCCGCCTCGGTATCCATTTCTGAAAGCATTCCGGACAGTTTTTCTCCGTTTACCAGGATGTCATTGGGCCATTTCACCATGGCATTGATGGCAAACATTTCGCGCAGGGTGCGCGTCAGGACGATGGATGTGACAAAATTAACCATGGGACTTATTACCGGCGGAATCAGCGGCC
>CAZFXX010000213.1:0-5762 GCA_964522985.1 uncultured Desulfobacteraceae bacterium | reverse complement strand
TGAGGTTTGTATTATTCCCCACACCGCTAAATTGACGACTGTCGGTCAAAAAAAAACAGGGGAAGCGGTGAACATCGAGACCGATATTGTCGGTAAATATGTTGAACGGTTTCTTTCAGCAAGGCAGGATAACGATACCCCCAAAAAGATACCGCTGGATATGCAGTTTTTAGCAAAAACCGGGTTTTTATAAATCCGTGACGACCTTACCGGACAAGTGGTCTGCAATTCAGGTTGGTCATAAAAAATGTTAAACATTAACCGAAACTTGAAAAATTGTATTTTTAAAAAGTTTCAAGGAGACAATTAAATTAAAATGCCACTGCTCACTATTAATCAGGCCATCGAAAAAATAAAGGCCGGGCAAATGGTCATCCTTGTTGATGATGAAGACCGTGAAAATGAGGGTGACCTTACAATGGCCGCCGAGCTGGTCACACCCGAGGCCATTAATTTTATGGCCCGTTACGGTCGGGGCCTGATATGCCTGCCCATGACCGGAAACAAAATCGATTCTCTGGATCTGCCTTTAATGGTGGACCATAATACGTCTCAGTTCCAGACCGGCTTTACCGTATCCGTTGAAGCCAAAAAAGGCGTTACCACCGGAATTTCCGCTGCCGATCGGGCCACGACAATACTTGCCGCGGTGGCCCAGGACGCAAAACCGGACGATCTGGTCAGGCCGGGGCATGTTTTCCCGTTACGGGCCAGAGACGGGGGTGTAATGGTGCGCGTGGGTCAAACGGAAGGCTCGGTTGATCTGGCCCGGTTGGCCGGGCTTAAACCGGCAGCCGTAATTTGTGAAATTATGGATGAAGATGGTACCATGGCCAGAATGCCGACCCTGGAAAAGTTCAGTAAAAAACACAATATCGGCATCTGCACAGTGGCCGATCTTGTGGAATATCGAACCCGGACTGAATCGTTCGTCCACCGGGCCGCGGAAACTGAAGTGCCCACCAAATATGGCGGAGAATTCAAGATCATCGCTTTTGAAAATGATATTGACAATTTGCTCCATATTGCGCTGGTGAAGGGCGAGATAGACCCGGAAAAATCGGTTTTGGTAAGGGTTCATTCCGAATGCATGACCGGCGATATTTTCGGTTCACTGCGTTGCGACTGCGGTGAACAACTCCACAAAGCAATGGAAATGATAGATGAACAAGGCTCCGGCGTTATCCTTTACCTGCGTCAGGAAGGGCGGGGAATCGGCCTGGTCAATAAGCTCAAGGCCTATGATCTGCAGCAGCATGAGGGCTTGGATACGGTGGAAGCCAATCTGGAGTTAGGGTTCAAGGATGACATGCGTGACTATGGACTGGGTGCTCAAATACTGGTAAATCTGGGTGTTCGAAAAATGAAACTGCTGACGAACAATCCCAAAAAAATGGTCGGCCTGGACGGATACGGACTTTCAATTACAGAGCAGATTCCCATTGAAATAGAGCCCAATGAATATAACCGGGGATATCTTGAATGCAAAAAACTCAAGATGGGTCACCTGCTCCATTTCAGCAAATCGGAATGCTGAAAAAGGGAGAAAGTGGAAGGCTGAAGATGGAAAGTCAAATAGACAGAATTCCTTCAGCCTAAACAACCTTTTCCAAAGGAGGAGAATAAATGCCAAAAGTAATAGAGGGGAAACTACTGGCTGAAGGAAAAAAGTTTGCCCTGATTGTCAGTCGTTTTAACGATTTCATTACCGACAAGCTTGTGGGCGGAGCCGTGGATGCCCTGGTTCGCTGCGGCGCCAGTGAAACCGACATCGAAATTTTAAAGGTCCCGGGCGCCTTTGAAATCCCATTGATTGCCAAAAAAATGGCTCTCTCCCGGCGATTTAACGCCGTGATTTGTCTGGGAGCGGTTATCCGGGGTGCCACACCTCACTTTGATTATGTAAGCGCCGAGGTATCAAAGGGAATTGCTGTCGCCGGGATGGAATCCGACATTCCTGTCATATTTGGTATTATCACCACGGATACCATTGAACAGGCCATTGAACGCGCCGGCACCAAAGCCGGCAACAAGGGCTGGAGTGCAGCCATTTCGGCTGTTGAAATGGCCAATCTGATTGAGGCGATTGAAAAAGCATGACCCCGGGAAACCGTCGAAAATCAAGAGAAAAAGCCATGCAGGCGCTTTTTTCCATGGATTTGAGCAATAACGTTTCAGTTAAACAGCTGGATTTATATTGCAAAACGCTTACATCCCCGTCGGGGGTTTACCCCTTTTTTGCTGAACTTATGCGGGGTGTAATTCGCTACATGGAAACTATCGATTCTGCCATTGAACGGTTCTCCAGTAACTGGAAAATCAATCGCATGGCCGGCGTAGACCGAAATATATTGCGCATCGCCGTTTATGAGATACTTTATTGTAACGATATTCCAACCAAAGTGTCCATTAACGAAGCCATTGATATTGGTAAAAAATTCGGCACGAAAGAATCCGGCGCCTTTATAAATGGTATCCTGGACAGCATCCGGATTGCCAGGGACGAAAATAAAATTCAAATTGAATCGTAACTTCCATAGGGACTGTTTTTAATAAACCGCCCTGTGCTCATCGATATTTTTTTCAGCATACCCCCCAATGGAGATATCCATGATTATAAAAAGTCTGACAGTCGGCCCCATCATGGCCAATTGCTATATTTTAGGATGTGAAGAGACATCTGCTGCGATAGTTGTTGATCCGGGAGATGACGTGGACAAAATTTTATTGATTCTGGCGGAAGCAAAACTCAAGGTAAAATATATTATCAATACGCACGGTCATTTTGATCATGTGGGCGGAAATCTCAAATTAAAAGAAACAACCGGCGCCGATATCCTTATCCACACGGATGATGCCCCCATGCTGGATCATCTTCAGGAGGCGGCTGCTTCTTTTGGTTTGTCATCGGACAATTCGCCCGCCCCGGATCGACTGCTCAAGGATGGTGACAACATCTCCTGCGGCAGCATAACCCTCCAGGTTCTTCATACACCAGGGCATTCACCAGGGGGCATATCCCTTTTCACCCAAGGCTCCGTGTTTGTGGGAGACACCCTGTTCGCAGGCTCCATCGGCCGTACCGACCTGCCGGGAGGGAATTTTAATATCTTAAAATCGAGTATTCACAACAAGCTCTTTGTCCTGCCGGATGATGTCACCGTGTATCCGGGGCACATGGGCACAACAACCATTGGTGAGGAAAAGCGCTACAATCCTTTTGTGGGGCTGGGCGCCTAGTTTTTTCAAAAATTCGGATGTTTTTTTGAAAAAGGCCTTATTACAATGAATCCTCGGATATCCCCCAAACCGTTATTCATGTTTCACAGAATTTTATTTATCTATCCATATGATCAGTATTGAAAATGTAAGTAAAAGTTTCGGCGGTCAGAACCTTTTTGAGGGCATCAGCTTCCAGATCAATTCCCGGGAACGTATCGGCCTGGTCGGACGCAACGGCCATGGCAAAACCACTCTTTTCAGCATGATTACCGGTGCACAGGCACCAAATTCCGGTAATATTATCATTCCCAAAAATTATCGCATCGGGTATGTCCGGCAACACATTGATTTTAAAGCCGCGACCGTTCTGGATGAAGGGGCTCTCGGCCTTTTGGCAAATGAACGGGACCAATACTGGAAGGTCGAAAAAATCCTTGGGGGGCTGGGTTTCTCCGCTGATGACATGCAGCGCAGTCCCGATGAATTTTCAGGCGGATTCCAGGTGCGTCTCAATCTGGCCAAGGTTCTGGTTTCCGAACCGGACCTGCTGATGCTGGACGAACCCACCAATTATCTAGATATCGCCTCGATTCGATGGGTTGAGCGATTTTTAACCACCTGGCCGCGTGAGATACTGCTCATCACCCATGACAGAAGCTTCATGGATAAAATTGTCACCCACACCCTTGGCATTCATCGCAAAAAAATACGAAAAATAAAGGGCAATACCGAAAAATATTATACCAGAATCGCCCAGGATGAAGAAATATATGAAAAAACCCGTATAAATGATGAGCGCCGCACAAAGGAGATCGCGCAATTCATCACCCGCTTCAGGGCCAAGGCCCGTTTGGCTAACATGGTTCAATCGAGAATCAAGACGTTGGCTAAAATGGATCGCCGGGAAAAACTGGCGTCTTTGAAAACACTTGAATTTTCTTTTCACACCAAACCTTTTCAGGGCAAAAATGTGCTGAGCGCAAACCATATCGATTTTGCATATGATGCCCAAAAACAACTGATTAAGGACCTTTCTTTTTCCATAAACAGGGGGGACCGGATCTGCATTATCGGCAAAAACGGCAAGGGGAAAACAACGCTGCTGAAGCTTTTGGCCACGACCCTTTCGCCCCGGCAAGGCGACATCTCGTATCATCCATCCGTAACCCCGGGTGTTTTTGAGCAGACCAACATAAAAAGCCTGGTGGACTCACGAACCGTAGAGGAGGAGATCCTCTATGCCAACCCTGCAATGGATCGGCAGATGGCCCGCAATATTTGCGGGGCCATGATGTTTTCCGGTGATAATGCCTTGAAGAAAATCAGCATCCTATCCGGTGGTGAAAAAAGCAGGGTTATGCTGGGCAAGCTTCTTGCCACCCCGGCAAACCTGTTGCTGCTGGACGAACCCACCAACCATCTTGACATGGAGTCCAGTGATTCGCTTTTGGCCGCCATTGACAACTTTGACGGTACCATGGTGATGGTAACTCATAATGAAATGTTTCTGCATGCCCTGGCCCAACGACTGATTGTCTTTGAAAAAAACCGGGTCTCTCTCTTCGAAGGAACATACCAGGATTTTTTGGACAAATGCGGGTGGGAAGATGAAAATATCGTAATAACTGAACACGACGGTGAAGATGAATCCGCTATCAAGTTAACCCGGAAACAGATTCGACAAAAACGCTCGGAAATAGTGACCCGCCGATCAAAAAATCTAAAACCGCTGGAACGGCGCATGAAAAAAATAGAAATGAAAATAGAAACAAATGAAAATCAGCTTTCTGACCTCAACAGCGCTATTCTGGAAGCATCCCAGGCCCAGGACGGCAACCGGATTGCAGAACTTTCCCGCCTTATCCATACCTGTCAGGCCGCCATTGATGAATTCTTTGAAAAATTTGAACGCCTCAACACTGAATTTGATCAAAAAAATGCCGTGTTTGAAATGCAGCTCGAAAACCTGGCGCAACAGGACAATAAATGAAGACCATTGCCAGAACCCCTGCCTGACCTTGAATCGCTAAGTCGTGAATGGTTATAAAAATCTTTACAAAGAGAATTTCATGAATTATATTTATATGTTATATTTGAAAGCAAACGGTTTTTTCAACCCATATCCGAGGTTCACATGCAGCATCCGCTTACGCTTGTCATCGCTACCCGTAATAAAGGTAAAACATCTGAAATCAGCCAACTTCTGGATAGCTATCCGGTTATCATTAAAAATTTGGATGATTTCGGTCCGATTCCCGAAGTCGAGGAGGACGGAAAGACCTTTGACGAAAATGCCTACAAGAAAGCTGCTTTTGCCGCCAGAATTCTGGGGTATCCGGCCCTATCCGATGATTCCGGACTGGTGGTGGAAGCCCTTGGCGGAGCGCCGGGAATCCATTCGGCCCGTTATGCCGGGCCAGATGCCACTGATACCGATCGCTGCGACAAACTGCTGGAAGCAATGAAAGAACAGACCAATCGGAAGGCCGCCTTTGAATGCGTCATCTCCATTGCCGTACCCACCGGCCCGGCATTGACCT